>CAZOVL010000079.1:0-12883 GCA_964583185.1 uncultured Bacteroides sp.
ACCACTATATTTACCAGTGACCATTTTCATCTCCTGATCACTTAACAACTTTGCTTTGTAAATTGATTTCTTATATTACTAATTATTTTATGTGGCATTTTATCTCAATAGTAAGGATTATTTTGCATTGTCACAAATGCGTTCCAATATTTTTCATCAATTTATTACTGCATATCATTACATATCAAAAAAAAATGAAAAGATCTCACTATTTTGGTTTTTCATATTTTAATGTTTCGCCTATCCATATTACTCTTTTCTCTTTCTAACTATTTTGATAGCTAAGAAAGTTTAACCCCAATTAAAAACAAAAAAACAACTTAGTATTCAACTTTCAAAACTCCTCACAACCCAGACAAACAAAAAGTAGGTCTAGGACCGAAGGCCGGTCGGTCTAGGAGAGAAGGTGCTTCGGTCTAGGACCGAGGGGGTGTCGGTCCTAGACCGATAAAAGGATGGCTTCTGACTCTTGTAGCGAGGGTAAACAGAGGGTTGATTTTCTCTTGCTTTTGTCACTAAAAAGCAGGTTTACATACATCAATCCATTCTTGAAAACGAGAGTATTTTTCCAACTCGTCAAGTGAGAGTTCTATGGCACTATTACTACTTCCACACGCAGGGAAAACGGTATTAAATCGTTTGAGTGATTCATCTAGATAGACTATCACCCCTTCTTTCACGGCAAAAGGACAGACGCCCCCTACAGTATGTCCAATCTTTTCTTCTGTTTCTACAGAAGGAATCATTTTTGCCTTAGTCTTAAAAAATGCTTTATACTTGGAATTATCAATGCGAACATCTCCTGCAGTGACAATCAGAATGGAGCCTTCCGGAGTTTGAAAAGCAAGTGTTTTGGCTATTCTTTCCGGTTCGCACCCCAATGCTTTGGACGCTAATTCAACCGTTGCACTAGATACTTCAAATTCCTGTACTCGATGGGCTACACCGTACGATTCAAAATAGTCTTTTACTTTGGATATTGACACTTATACAATCAATTTTAAGGGTTAAGTATTTTTCTCTTCCTTGACTAAGATGATAAATATAGTAAAAAGAAGAAGAAGATTATCTATCATTCTTTACCTTTGTGATTATGAGAAAGATGAAGAAAATAGAAATATATAAAGCCGACATTGGTTCCTCGTTGCCCCTTCCTATTGCTGACGAAGGGATTAGAGCCGGATTTCCCAGTCCTGCTCAAGACTTTATGGATTTATCCATTGACCTAAATCAGGAGCTTGTGAAACACCCCTCCTCCACTTTTTACGGACGTGTAAAAGGAGACAGTATGATTGATGCCGGAGTTCATGATGGGGATGTGCTGATTATAGACAAGTCGTTAGAGCCTAAAGATGGAGATATGGCGGTTTGTTTTATTGACGGGGAGTTTACCATTAAATACATCAAAATAGAGGAAAAAGTAATTTGGTTAGTCCCTGCCAACAAAAATTTTCACCCCATTAAGGTAACAGAAGATAATAATTTTCTAATTTGGGGCATTGTTACTTATTGTATCACCCGAATCAACAAATAATTCAAAAAATGAAAACAAAACTAATTATTCTTGTCACCACATTGGCATTACTAACGGCTGTTAGCTGTAAACAAGCAAATAAAGAGGTTGTAAAAGAACAAATTGAAAATAGTAGTGAAGACAAAACCACCAGGAAATCATTTGCTACACTAACCTGGAATGATACCCGGTTTGATGTTAATATACAGAATGATACTTTATTTATTCAACCCGATGGACTAGAAGTTAGTAATGATTCCTTTTTTCATCCCATATTGGGACAGACTGTGGTAGGTGCAGCAATTGTAGACTTAGATGGAGATGAACACGCTGAGATTTTAGTTTTTCTTACCTCGGACGGAAGTGGTAGTTATGGTAATGTCATTGCTTATTCCGTAAATAACGGGAAGTCAATGAGCCAAATAACCTATAATGCTGAAGGAGACAGTGAGGAAATTAAACAAGGTTATATGGGACACGATAGTTTTTCCGTAAAAGAAGGTAAATTAGAACGCTCTTTTCCTATCTACAAAGATAACGATACGAATGCTAACCCCACAGGAGGGAAACGAACGGTTCTTTATAAATTAGAAAAAGGACCAAATAGTAAAAACCTAGTGGTAGATCAAATTTCTACTCAAGAGTAAATTTTCCATCAACATTAGAACAGCCAATAAAGAAGATCAAAAAGTGCCTAAGTAAGAAAAATAAAACTATTTAGGAATTGTAAACTATTCAATAAAAAAAAGAAAGACAATGGATGTAGTAAGAATTACTAAAACAGATGATCCATATTTTGATGAGTTTTTATCTGTTTATTCTATCAGTTTTCCAATTTTTGAACAACGAGTTAAAGAACAACATATTTATGCTTTTAATCAGCCGAATTACAATGTAAACTGCTATATAGAAAACAATTCTTTTATCGGTTTTATTGTTTTTTGGGACTTTGACAGTTACATCTACATTGAACATCTAGCTATCCATCCGGATCGTAGAGGGCAGAATTATGGAAGTTTAGTGTTAAATCAATTTATTGAGCAAAATGAAAAATCAATTATTTTGGAGATAGATCCTTTAGTAGATGATATTTCTGTGAAAAGATATCATTTCTACAAGCACTTAGGATTTATAAAAAACAACCATAAGCACACACATCCTGCCTATAGGGAGGGTTTTCAAGATCATGAGCTCATAATATTGTCGACACAAAAAGTGCTTAGTAAAAAGGAATACGAGCAGTTTTATTCCGATTTAAAAAATATCGTAATGAATAAAATGGAAGCAAAAATAGCTGCGAAGGTACTCTATCGGTAAACTTTAATACTTCAAAAGAAAACAGGAAGAATCAGAGAATAACATATTTCAACAAAAAGACCGATGATTTACATTGAAACTCCTCGATTATTATTACGAGATTGGAAAGAAGTTGATACACCTCTCTTCCAATCAATGAATAGTAACCCTTTAACCATGGAATTCTTCTTGGATACTTTATCAATTGAAGAATCGAATCTTTTTCTGAAAAGAATAAAAAAGGAGTTTTTAGAAAGGAGTTATGGTCTGTATGCTGTAGAGCTCAAAGAATCGGGCAGGTTTATTGGTTATACAGGGTTTCATTATACAGAAATGCAATCCCATTTTGCTCCTTGTGTTGAAATAGGTTGGAGGTATTTACCTGAAGCATGGGGACACGGATATGCCACTGAAGCGACAAAAGCCTGTTTGACTTATGCTAAAGAGAATCTTCCTTTCAAAGAGGTGTACTCGTTTACCTCTTTATTGAATAAACGCTCGGAGAAGGTTATGAAAAGAGTCGGGATGACTCAACTGGAGAATTTTGCCCATCCGGCTGTTCCTGATGGGCATCGACTAAAAGAGCATGTTTTATATAAAATAACATTAGAATAAGGTTTTTAAATTACCCTTTTTTAATAACAGGAATGTGCTGAAAAATGTATGGCTTAATTGATTGTAATAACTTCTATGTTTCGTGTGAGCGGGTATTTAATCCCTCACTGAATAACCGTCCCGTTGTTGTGTTAAGCAATAACGATGGATGTGTTATATCCAGAAGCAATGAAGCCAAAGCATTAGGCATTAAAATGGGAACACCATTCTTTCAAATCCAAAAGCAAATCAAACAACATCGCATTGCTGTTTACTCCACCAACTTTACGCTCTATGGCGATATGTCTGCCCGAGTGATGTCGGTATTATCCGAATTAGTTCCTTCTATGGAAATCTATTCGGTAGACGAAGCTTTTCTGGATTTATCGGGTATGTTAAATTTAGAAGCTAAAGCACGTCAACTCGTAAAACAGACTACCCAAAGCACAGGAATACCCGTATCACTAGGCATAGCTCCAACCAAGACTTTGGCAAAAATAGCTAATCACTTTGCTAAAAAATATCAAGGTTACCAGCAGGTTTGTATTATCAATTCCGAAGATAAACGAGTCAAAGCATTAGAATTAACCCCTATAGGAGAAGTTTGGGGTATAGGGCGAAATCACAAACGAACATTGGAATATGCAGGTATAAAAACAGCTTATGATTTCACGCAAAAAAGCAGATCCTGGGTGAAACGAAAAATGACCGTTACAGGAGAACGCACGTGGATGGAACTTCAAGGTTATCCTTGTATGACTGCAGACGACTTAAACACCGACAGAAAACAGATTTGCACTTCTCGCAGTTTTGGACAACCCATTACGACTTATCAAACCCTCTTGGAATCAGTAGCAACTCTCGCTTCTCAGTGTGTTGAAAAATTAAGAAAACAGAAATCAGCAACAAAAGCCATTTATCTGTTCATACAAACCAGCCGTTTTAGTGACGATGTATATAAGTTATCTAAATTGATTCCCCTCTCTTTCTATACTTCCGATTTAATGGAAATAACGGACTTTTGTAGGAAAGCATTGAATGCCATTTACATAAAAAATTTGGACTATAAACGTGCAGGGGTCATTCTTTTGGATTTATGCTCCGACACAGAGGTAATGCAAGATTTATTTGACCCCATAGACAGAGAAAAACAAGCCAGATTATCGAATGCCATTGATTATATTACCTTAAAAAATGGCAGAGAAGCTATAAAGACAGCTATCCAAGGAGAGGGTTATCGAGCAAATATCCGACAAGAGCATCTGTCCAAACGATACACTACTAATCTGAATGATATTATAGAAATTAAAGTTTAATCTTGACAAAAAGAAAAAGCCAACATCAGTTGGCTTTTATATTTAAGATGGGTTTAACCGAATCTAAAATGACGGCAGTATCTTGAATGGCATCCATTATTTGTTCTTTATCCTTATAGGCCATAGGAGCCTCATCCAGAGTTCTTTTATTCACAGAGGTAGAGTAAACACCCTGCATCTCTTTTTCAAACTCTTCAAGGTTTAGTTTTTTGAACGCTTGATTTCGTCCCAATATTCTACCCGCTCCGTGAGGGGCAGAATAGTTCCAATCGGCATTACTTTTACCCTCACAAATCAAAATACCATCGCGCATATTAAAAGGGATAATCATACGTTCTCCTTCATATGCCCGAATGGCACCTTTACGGATTACCCAATCGCGTGGGTCAATAAAGTTATGCATCGAGTGAATACAATCCACAGCCTCTACCGTACGCAACCCCACAAAGATGGAGTGTGCCATTGCCCGATGATTAAACTCAGCATAGGTTTGAGCTATCACCATATCTAGCAAATAATGATACATATCCTCACCTTGAAGTAAGAACTCCTTTTCTCCCACTTTAAATTCCTCATTCAATGCTATAATCTTAAGGGGTATATCCACTGTGGGATATGTGTTTTTAGTTATATCAGCCAAACGTTGGTGATACTCTTTAGGGAGAGTTACTGCTTTTTTCATTTTCTTTGCGTGATAGTTACAAACCTTTAAACCGAAGTTTCGTGATCCGGAATGAAGCGTTAGGTAGTGGGATTTATCTTTAACCGATTCACCTATTTCAATGAAATGATTACCTCCTCCGAGTGAACCAATGGAGTTATAAAACATTCGCTCACTAACATTGACCTTTTCGCACAATTGACTGATGTAATCTCGATTAATCACAATGGCTTGTTTATCATCTGAGAAACGTGTATTCCATTGCTTTTGAAATTGCTGCACATTACAAGTAACCGTTTTCAAATATCCATCAATCCACCAATAATCAAAAGTCTTTCCCTTACGGATTTCATGTCCCATAGGTATTGCTTTTCTAATGAGTTTATCAATACGGGGTAATTCAGACTGTTTTATTCGTTGATTCAACTTATAGCTGGTAACCGAACAACCAATATCTACCCCAATATAATTAGGGTTCACCATTGTTGTCATAGGCATGGTGAAACCAATAACAATCCCTTTTCCTATATGCGTATCGGGCATAATTCGTACCGGAACGCCTTCTGATATTTCATGATTCAAAATATTTTGAATTAAATCAATGGCTCCTTGCTCTATATCCTCTATAAAAACTTTACAGTCTTGATTGTACTTTCCTTTTAACTCTATTATTTTATTTTTCATAAGTGCTTCAATATATAAATATTATATTTTATCAAGCCTCGCTACATCAATAAGAGCTTGTATAATATTCTGTATGTTTTATTAATGTAATTTGCTTTTCATACAAACCTTCACAAAGTGTATCGAAAGATAACTCATATTCATTGCATCCAAAATATTCTTGACCCCAAAGAACACATTTAGGATTTAATCTCAAGCTAAATCTCTATTTCAACAGAACAGCTAACCACTGTTTTGTTGAAATAGATGGAATGAAACTCATTCTTTTTTGGTTTGCATCATTGAATTCACCTCACCAATCATAAAAGTATGCTTTCCTTTTTCTGCAATCTTAGAGATGGTTTCCATCCATTGAAAGAAGCGAATGTTATCATTCTCCTTCATCAACTCCGAAGCATTCTTAAGGGTACGTGCAGTAGCCACAGCAGTACGAGCATTCTCCAAATCGGATTTAGCACGAATCTTAGCCTCCAAGTGCTTAGAAAATAGGTCTTGTATGGATTTAGGAAAGGTTAAATCTTTCACTTCCATCTCCTCTATTTCAACTCCATACTCTTTTATCTGCTCATTGAACTCTTCTTTTTTCAATCCGTTCAATTCAGCACGTTTTTCATTTAACTCTTGGCTCTCATAGTTAGCCAAAATATTTTTCACATGCAACTGAGCCATAGACCAAATTCGTTGTTCTGCCCCGGCTATGATGGAAAAAACGGGAGCATCGAGTGCAAAGTTGCTTAAGAATTTTTCTCCATCTACTATTTTATAAGTTAGAAAAAAGGAAAATCTAAAAGCTATGTTATCCTTTGTCAATACCTCTTGATTCGTAATGTTTAAGAACCTACTCGTTACAGGAAGTGTGATAAGTTCTACTTCATCATTCCAATCCCAGAATTTATAAATACCAGCTTGTAGTTTACGTTGAAATACATTTTGCTTATATAGGTATCCTTCTGTATTTGCTTTTACTTGAAATTTCTTTCTTAATAAGTTCATAATCATTCGTTTTAATTTTGTTTTTACTAGTAAGAAAAACATCAGGCCAAAGGGAAATCGAATTAAGTAAAAGAGAGTATTCTTTTACGGTATCCTTGGATTTACAAGCTTTGGCCTGATTTGAACCGTAGTTCCGTTTTTCTTTTTCTTTCTTACCAGAGTAATAGTCTGTTTGTCAAGCCGTGACAATGTCTATCCAATAGCATCGAGGATTCGAACCTCTAGAACTTGCCTCTGCAATACCTTGTTTATGTTGCAAGTTCTTATTTTAAACAAGAGCAGTTGTTTCTTTTTAATTAATTATGTTACAAAGAAATACATAGGGTGTGCAATCTTTTTGCGTAGATGAAAAGAATTTCATTATATTTGAAAAAATGAGCCTAATGATGAGTATTAACCAAACATTCATCATTATGAAATAGTAAAATGTATCCTAAGCTATTATCAATAGAATACCAATGAACAAAAAAATAGAAATACCAGTAAACAAGATAAAAACACTTTTATTATCTCTCGGCTCCACAGCTTTTATACTAATAAGTATCTGGCTATTATTCGATGCAAGGTTCAGTATGTTAGCAAAAGGTATAGCTATAGTTGGAGTCTTATTTTTTGGAGCAACATTAATAGTTAGCTTAAAAATAGTAGTGAGTAATACCTCTGGACTTGTAATAGAAGAACAAGGAATAACTTTCAATACCACAGGATTAAACGTAGGATTGATAAAATGGGAGGACATTCTATCAATAGAACGAATGAATGTGTCCGGACAACAATTCTTAAATATTCAAGTAAGTAACCCTGAAGAATATATAAGTCGTGCAAAAGGGCTCAAACGTAAAACATTAGAAATGAATCATACTATGTATGGCACTCCTCTTTCCATTTCAGCTGTTGCATTGCAAATTAAATTCAACGACTTAGAAAACCTATTAAAAACAGAATTAATAAAACACAACCATGCCCGTAAATCGTAACGCTTTAATTCGCTATAAAACAATAGATACTTGTTTGAGAAACAAATATCGACGTTGGACATTGCAAGACTTGATTGACGCCTGTTCCGATGCACTTTACGAATACGAAGGGATTGACAAAGGAATCAGTAAGCGCACTGTACAAATGGATATTCAAATGATGCGCAGTGAAAAGCTGGGATATAATGCGCCTATTGTGGTATATGATACTAAGTATTATAAATATGAAAACGAAGACTATAGTATTACAGATACTCCCCTATCGGAGCAAGATTTAAAAGCCCTATCCGAAGCTGTAGAGGTATTGCAACAGTTTAAAGGTTTCTCCTATTTCTCTGAGATGGGAGAAATAGTAAGCCGATTAGAGGATCACGTTACCTCTGCCAAACAAAAGACTCAACCTGTTATAGATTTTGAAAAGAATGAATCGTTGAAAGGGCTAGATTACCTAGATGTTGTTTATCACGCCATTATAAACAAGCAAACTTTAAAAATAAAATACAGATCATTTAAGGCTCGATCGGCAAATAACTTTGTTTTTCACCCTTATTTATTAAAAGAATATCGTAACCGTTGGTTTGTTTTTGGACGACGAAAAACCCAGTTAATAAACCTGGCTTTAGACAGAATACATAAAATAGAGATTAATAAAGAAATAGAGTACATTGAGAATGACCTCTTTGATCCGGAAACTTTTTTCAATGATTTGATAGGAGTCACAAAAGACAGAGGAATGAAAGCAGAAGTAATTCATTTCTGGGTAAATGCACTTAATGCACCTTATGTGCAAACTAAACCTTTTCACAAAAGCCAGAAGTTAATAGAAGAAAGAGAAGATGGTTCTAAAATCTTCGAGATACAAGTCGTTATTAATCAAGAATTACAACGAGAATTCTTTGGATTTGCAGACTCAATTAGAGTTCTTTCACCTCAGCCATTAGTTGATTTCATGAAAAACAAATTGAAGTTTGCAGTGAAAAGATATGAAACACAAACTGAACAACAAGAATAAAAAGTAAGCATTTATCACTCATCACAATCCCAAATTATTGTTTTATCTTTTGATATTAAAACACAAATTATCGGTTAATACATCTAACAAATTATAATTAAATAAATACACACATTTAGAAAGACTTAAATCAAATGGACTACACTAGTAAAATTACAAACACATAATAAAGAAAGTAAAATTAAAAGAATAATCCTTCGTCTTTTTATCTGTTTTATATCTAATTTTGCATACAGTAACAAAAAACTTATCCATGAAGACCCAAAACCTCATCCTGTTAATCTTTATTACTTTTATTATGCCTCATTTCATAAAGGCACAGAACACATCACCTGTTATTGCCTTAGGAGCTGATTCCATAACACTAAAATACACTCAAAAGAAAGACCCTTTTTGGAAACACGCCATAGCCCCCACTGTTTTTTTAGGACTATCTGCCGCTACATGGCAAGCAGACAAGAACGTACGATCCATACGGAACAGATATGTTCCTAATTTTAGAAGTAAATTAGATAATTATACACAATACGCTCCAGGTGCTGTTGCTCTAGGATTAAAATTATCCGGGGTCAAAGGAAGAAATAAATTGGGGCGATCAATCATCAACTGGGGAGGTGGAATGCTAATAATGGGAGCTTTGGTTAACACCGTAAAACACACAGCTAAAGTTATGCGTCCGGACGGCACCACAAAGAACTCTTTCCCTTCAGGACATACCGCCACAGCTTTTATGAATGCCGCATTTCTACACAAAGAATATGGTCACGTAAGTTCATTATACAGCATCTTAGGTTATTCCATGAGTACATACACAGGCATCAGCCGCAGTTTGAATAATAGACATTGGCTTTCTGATATTTTAGCCGGAGCAGGTATAGGTATTCTATCAACAGAACTTAGTTACCTTATCATTGATAGCTTTTACAAAAACAAAGGAGATTTTTTCAGTGACTTCGATGGAAGACATGAAATAGAAAACCCTTCATTCGTTGCAATTCGAATGGGGCAATCTTTCTATCTGGATATGAATTCCTTTGAAACTTTAGGTTTAGAAGGGGCTATTGAGGGAGCATACTACTTAAATAAACGCTGGGGAATAGGAGGAGAAATAGGTTTTATGCATATACCCTATGGTAAAGAAACTCTAAATCTTTTAGATGAAGATGACACCCCTATAGAGATTACCAACCAAGAGGTTGATATACAATCGCTGGGGTTTGCCACGTTCATGGTGGGTGGATATTATGCCAAATTCCTAGGTAAGAAATTTATTTTGCAAGGTAAAGTACTTGGAGGTTTAGGTAGAGGAACAGGAGGAGATATTGACATTAAAGGTATGCGAACTGGTACACCCAATGAAGAAGTAACTATTCCATTTATGAAATATACAATTAAAAACACTTGGGCAGTGGGTACCGGAGTTTCCATTACCGGATTAATTGCTCCTACTTTAGGTATATCTCTATATCTCGATTACAAGTATGCTAAGCCTAAAGCAGAAATCAGGATCTCAGAATATTATCCAAATGCAGAAGAAATATTCGTGGACAAAGAAAAGCTTCCTTTAAATACGCTTTCCGGAGGATTAAAATTGACTTCTTACTTTTAAAAATATTTTTGTACAAACCAAACTATACCTGAGAATTAGGTATAGCTTGGTTTTCATCTACACTAAAAACATAGTGCATTTTTCTAATTGAAAGATTCTAAGTTTAACTACCTTTTCTTTCTAAAACAGCGATTTTACTGTTGCTATAAACTTTCGTGTTTCATTTTTCTTCACTAAAACCAATCAAGTCTGATTTATACTTCCATTTTTCAAGACATCCCCTCTTAAAGCAAAAATAGAGGAAAAATAAAGTCGAGAGCTACACCTCCTCATTGCCTACTCAGAGCTCGATTTCACACATTAAAATTTCAGCTAAAACGTGGACCTCTACAGGTGGGCCTCAAAATAATTCAGACAAAAACTTACAGAAAAAAGAAAACGATTGTGGTTTAAAATCCACAAAACCACCATTTTATAGATTTTAAAATAGAAGAAGACTCCTATCTTTACCGCATATTTATAAACCAAAAATCTAAATCTATCATTTTTATGAAAAATCACAAAAACAAAAGCAATTACCTAAATTGCTTAAGAATATTTACAATTCTTGTCATTTTCTCTGTTTTTTATTCTTGTTCTGAGGATGAAAAACATCCGATAAATCCAAATCAATTAAAGTATGGAGTATCTTTTCAGGTAAAAGGATTATCAGAAAATTTAGTCACCCGATCTAGTACATTAACAGAAAGTTCCATCAATAATTTATTGGTTGTTGCTTTTGAAGAGAATGCAGATAACACTAAAACCTTCTATAAAACTTTTAGTCCGGAGGAAAAAGAGGGTTCCTTCACTTTTGATATGCTAAAGAAAGGTAAGTTTCAACTTTATTTTGTTGCAAACACAGAGGATCAGTTAACAACAAGCATTAATGGGGTAAAAACTCCAACTGAATTGGAAAATATAATTACTGACCAAGCTTATAAATCAGAAAAAGGCTTGTTCTTAATGAATTCAGGTGATCATTACATTAATGTAATTACAAAAATTGGAGAAATAGTTACTCCCTCTACTTCCACAGTTATAATTAAACGACTAGTTTCCTGCTTTGAATTTCACAACAATATCGAAGGGTTTATTCCTTCCTTAATAACATTCAAAAATTGTGTTTCCAAGAGTTTTTTTATCAACAGAGAAAACAAAGTATATGAGAACATTACAAATTCGATTATTAAAACTGAAGACGTTCAAATAACCAGTACAGAAACCCAATTTTGCACATTGTATAGCTACGAGAATTTGTTTACGGAAAAGAATAATAAAATATCCTTTATTATTCAAGGGAAACTAAACGGGAAAGAGGTTTCTAAAGAGATTATTCTCCAAAACACAGTGACTCCTGAAGACTTTGTGGTAAAAAGAAATCACAAATATAAAATAAGTCTTAAACCCGAGGATATTGAAATTGAAGTTGAAGATATACATTACAAGCTAAACTTCAATCTTGAAGTTGTTGAATGGATAAATGAAATCATTAACAATTAATAAATTCAACATTTACCTCTATAAGCTTTTTACTTCTTCTTTGAGAAGTATTAAAACAAATTTAGAACCTTATTTTATAACGATAATACATATGAAAACAATAATAAAAAATAGCTCCTTATTTTTATGCGGGCTATTACTTTTAGGTCTTTTTACGGCCTGTTCTGAAGAAGTTCAAAACACAGCTCCATTAAAAGCCCAATATGGTGTATCTTTTGAAGTGGAAGGATATACTAACACAAAAACGCGTATAGCCAATAAAGAGAATGAAATTAAACACTTATATGTTGTGGTTTTTAAAAAGAGTGAAGAAAATTATTCTTTCAAAAAACTATACGAAGTTTATGAAAATGACGGTGTTTTCTCATTCGATTTGTACGAGGAGGGAACCTTCCAACTGTTCTTTGTTGCCAACCCTGAAGCTAAATTAGTCTCAGAATTAAGCGAGGTGAAAACCACTGATGACCTTAAGAACATAATGATTACTCAAGCTCCTTTAAGTGAGTTGAATCTGTTCTTAATGGATTCCGGAGAGACTACATATGAAGTTACGACCCAAAAGAATCAGATTGTAAAACCATCGGAATCACCGATTAAACTATATCGTTTAGCCAGTAAGTTTGACTTTTACAATGAGAAATCAAACTTTGTTCCTCAAAAGATTATCTTCAAAAATCAAGTAACCAATTCAAGATTTATAAAGACAACAGCAGATGATGAAGCATTAAAAGCATCATTAAAAGATA
>CAZOVL010000080.1:0-12561 GCA_964583185.1 uncultured Bacteroides sp.
AATGGCTTTTTCTAAATGTACACTGCGAGATCCTTTAATAAGTATGGTTTTGTTTTTAAGAGGACGAGCTTGTAGTTGATTTACCAATTCTTCAACATTTCGGTATGTGGAATAAGGATGATTAAACTCACTGTAGGTTTTTCCTACAAGAAATACGTCATCAAACGTAGTACCTTTAATGAGTTCTACTACTTTTTGATGCTCTTCCTTACGAATAACCCCCAACTCACCCATTTCACCCAAAATAACCACTTTGTTATCACTTGCCATATCAATAAAGTTTTGAAGTGAAGCTTGCATGCTGGTAGGATTGGCGTTGTATGCATCTATGATTAGCGTGTTGTACGCTGTATGCTGTAATTGTGAACGATTATTTTGTGGTGCATAGCTACTCAATGCCTTGTTTATAGCTAAAGCAGGAATGTTGAAATAACTTCCTATGCTTACCGCAGCTAGTAAGTTGGGCAGATTATAGCTTCCAATGAGTTGTGTGCTAACCTCTTGAATGTCTGTACTCCCTTGGCTCTTCCATTCAAAACTAACATAAGGATTTAAGGTGGAAATTCGGCCCATAATGTTCTCTTTAGCTGAACTTCCATAAGTAAACTGCCCAAAGTTTTTATTTTTACTTAACTCTTGCAGAATTTCATCGTCTGCATTTCTAAAAATAAAACCCTCTTTTTTCTGGTCAATGTATGTGTATAGCTCCTCTTTGGTGGATTTTACTCCCTCAAGTGAACCAAAACCCTCTATGTGAGCTTTCCCTATGTTGGTGATTAATCCAAAAGTAGGCTCTGCAATCTCTACTAATTCTTTAATGTCTCCTTTGTGACTGGCGCCCATTTCAATAATTGCAAATTGATGTTGAGGTTTTAGTCGTAAAAGAGTTAAGGGAACCCCAATCTGGTTATTCAGATTGCCTTGAGTGTATAGAACTGAAAAATGAGTGCTAAGAACTGCCGCCAAAAGCTCTTTGGTGGTTGTTTTTCCATTGGTTCCGGTAATGCCTAAAACCGGGATGTCAAATTGCTTCCGGTGATGGTTTGCCAGTTGCTGTAAGGTGGTTAAGCAATTTTCTGCCCATATGTAGCGTGTGTCATTTGCCCGATAATAGAAAGGGTCATCTACTACAACATAAGCCGATCCGCTGGTAAGTGCTTTTTCTGCATAAGCATTCCCGTTAAACGATTCTCCTCGTAAAGCAAAGAAAAGAGACTGATCTTTACAGTCTCTACTATCTGTTGTTACCTCTGAACACGATAAGAAAATGGAGTATAATGAAGAAATATTCATAATTCTTAGAATTTCTCATACAAAGATAATCGATAATCTTCTAATAGAACGATATTTTATTTACATTTGTAAATGTCGTTCAAATAGAATAAGCTATGAAATTAGAAATACCACATACGTTAAATGTAAAAGGTCAATTATTAGATCTATCTACTCCAAAAGTAATGGGCATTTTAAATGTCACCCCTGATTCTTTTTACGAGGGAAGCAGAAAGAATAGTGATGAAGAAATAGTAAATCGGGTGAAACAGATTATTGATGAAGGAGGAAGTATTATTGATTTAGGAGCCTATTCTTCCCGATCCAATGCGGATGATGTTTCGGTAGAGGAAGAGATGACGCGTTTAAGAAATGCACTTCGTTTAATTAATGAAAACTTCTCGTCTCTATCTCCTGTGTTGTCTGTAGATACATTTCGGGCTGATGTGGCCAAGATGTGTGTTGAGGAGTATGGCGTAAGTATAATTAATGATATCTCCGGCGGTACATTAGATAGTCAGATGTTTCAAACGGTGGCCGATTTGAATGTACCTTATGTTTTAATGCATATGAAGGGGAATCCTCAAACCATGCAAAAAGATCCATTCTATGAGCATTTGGTGCGAGATGTTTTTCTCTACTTTGCCGATAAAATAGCTAAACTACGGGAGCTGGGTGTGAATGATATTATTCTTGATCCGGGATTTGGCTTTGCCAAAAGCTTGGCACACAATTATGACTTACTTAATTCCATTAGTGATTTGGCTATTTTTGATCTACCGGTATTAATTGGTATCTCTCGTAAATCTATGATATATCAGTTGTTAAGCATTACACCTTCAGAGGCATTAAATGGCACTACGGTATTAAATACCATTGCTTTACAGCAGAATGCAAATATTCTCCGTGTACACGATGTAAAAGAAGCAGTGGAAGCGGTAGAGATTGTGGAAACAATGAAGCAGGCTAAACGATAATATAAAAAATAAGAGCTGTGTTTTTTGATTTTGGAATAAAAGATTTTCTAGACATACTCTCTGTCGCTTTGCTTTTATACTATACGTATAAATTGATGAAGTCTTCGGGTTCCATTAATGTATTTGTTGGAATCTTAGTCTTTGTCTTGATTTGGATTGTGGTTTCCTATGTATTGGAAATGCGCTTACTAGGTTCAATTTTTGATATGCTGGTCAGTGTGGGAGCCATTGCTCTGATTGTTTTATTTCAAGATGAAATTCGTCGTTTCTTACTTACTTTAGGTTCTCATCGTCATGCTCGTTCCTTATTCCATTTTTTTACCGGAAATGGTAGAACTGAAACCAAAGAGAGCGAGTATATGCCCATTGTAATGGCTTGTTTAAGTATGAGTAAGCAGAAAGTAGGGGCCTTAATTGTAATTGAACGTATGTTTCCTTTGGATGATATTGTACAAACAGGGGAGGAGTTGAATGCTAATATAAACCAACGTTTAATAGAAAACATCTTCTTTAAAAATAGTCCTTTACACGATGGAGCGATGATTATTAGCAAAAAGAGAATCAAAGCGGCGGGTTGTATCCTACCCGTTTCTCATAGTCAAAACATACCCAAAGATTTTGGACTAAGACATCGGGCTGCAATGGGCATTTCTCAGGAGTCTGATGCTTGTGCCATTATTGTTTCCGAAGAAACAGGATATATCTCTGCGGCCAATCAAGGTCGCTTCTACATCAATATTAATGCGGAAGAGTTAGAGGGACTAATTTCTGAACGTAGCGTGTAATCTTAGTTTAGCATTAAACTCATATGAGGATTTAGAGGAGTGAAAAGCTCTTCAGTGAGCTGAACGAGTGATTTTTCTTCTGCACCTTCTTTTTTTCGTTCCTTTGAACATACCCCATTTTGGATTAGGTAATAACCTTCGTTTTCTTTAATTAAAGAATCCGTTAAGTTAAAGCGAATATCCTTTTTAGGATTTGCTTGAGCATATAGGTCTAAAACTTTTTTCACATCTATCAGGCGTAACATCCCCAATGGTTCACCCTCCTCTTTCTTGACCGATTTTGTGATTTGAATTTCATCTGCCCCTTGTTGAAACAGATAGTGAAGAATTTCACATTTAGCCTCTTCTGAGTCTGCCTGCAACTCATTAATATATGTAGTTCTGCCCTTTTTCCACACTACGGCTGTTGCAGTTATGTTTTTTTCTTTAATTACAGAAACCAATTCTCCTTTTACTAGAGCAAGGTCGGCCAAAATAACCTTGAAGTCTTCTTCAGTATGTAAAATGGCTGCCTTCTTTTTACTGAGTTTCTCGTGTATATAATTATGGACATCACGATTGTATTTGCTGTCTATTTGAACTGTAAACTCTCTAGTAGGGTAAAAGTTGAAGTCGGTTTTTTTAAGTAGGTATGTTCTGGCATAAAAGACCGTAGCATATCCACTTTTTTCGTAGTAGTTAAACAGCCAAGGCTCAGCAGGAATTAATGTAGATAGGGGAGTGCCTTGTTGCTGCATTTGTTGAAATGTTTTTAGCAACAGCTGTTTCATTATCCCTTGACTTCGGTATTCCGGAAAAGTAGCTGCTCCCGAAATATAGCCGGAGTCTAGCTTATTTTTGTAAAAGGTCATGGGATAAGGTAAGAGTTGAAGTGCAGAAACTACTTTATCGTCCTGGAATATAGCTATGTTCCGATCTTCTGAATAACGAGAAGTAAAATATAAGTCGGTAAACTCTGAGCTGTCGTCAAAGCAACAATCCCAAAGTTCCCGAACTTGTTTTTTTATGGACTTTTTCATTACCATTCTAGTTCGTCTATTGCGTTGCTTTGCAAAGAGACGATGTATTTATCTAAAATAATAGTTGGGTTGTACGAAAGTTTTGCTTTTCGCAAACCGGGAATTCCCAAATCTTCCTCTCGGTTAATGTAGGTAAATTGATCGGGAACATAGTTTGCAAACTCTCTGTTTATCATTGCATACGCTCCTTCAATTCTTGAGTCGGCTTTTTCAACGTGTGTACCAAAAGTGTCTCCATTAATAGGCATCCCATAGGTAAAGGCCACAATTTCACCCTCAGCATAGAGCATACCTCCTATTAAACCCAGTTCTTCAAAATGAGTCAAACCATAGATTATAGCTTGTCTTTCGTTTCCGGTTCCCTCGTGTTTATCGCATTCGTTTTGTTTACACCACTCTCCTTCAAAATAGATACACGCTTCAATGTGTTCTGGTGTAGTAATAGGAACAAATTCATAATCATTGTGAGCTTTTAGAAAACGATTGACAAAATTTCTTTTTTGTTGAAACTTCCGTCCCGGAAGATTTGCCAGATTCTCTTTTAGGTAAATATAATCCGCATAATTACGCTCAATGGTATAGGCAAAGGTATGAGGCATAATTTCTTCTAACTCTTCCCTCATCTCCGAGCTTACCCCTAGCATAACAAAAGGCTCTCCCTCTTTTTTAGCATCCTTTACCATCAGTTTGATTACTTTTTTAAGGTTTCCTTGGCCCACAGGCATCATATAGGCTAATTTATTGTGAGCCCAGAATTTAAAAACGATGAACCCTCCAATTTCAGCAAACTGGGTGTCGTAAAGAAATCGCCAGCAGCATAAGTTGGAGAAGGACAAATCGCAATTCCGTCGGTTGCTACTTTGTGTATAGCCCGTTATTGTATCTCTGTCTTGTAAAGTAATATCTTTAAAATTAAGCATGTTTTAGTCTCATTTATTTAATTCAATATGCATAACAACAAAAACCACTTTTTGTTATGTTAAAGTGAAAAATAGCATTCTTTTTAGTTTATATTAATTTTTACAGCCCTTAAAATCAAACATTCGTAAAAAACAGAAAATATAATCGATATTGCAATGTGCATATTGCAATTTTGATTATATTTGTAGTGATAAATTATTTCGATCAAAATATATAATCAACTTAAATAATAAATAGAAAATGGGGTTAATTACACAACTCGTTGAGGTGGCTAAAGGAAATCCTCAGCGCATTGTTCTTCCGGAAGGAACAGAAGAAAGAACGTTAAGAGCCGCAAACCTTGTACTTACAGAGGGTATTGCTGAGCTAATTTTAATCGGGAATCCAAAGGAGATTGAACAAGCGGCAGAGAAGTTAGGTATTGGGAATATAAATAAAGCGACCATTATTGATCCTGAAAACCATCCCAAACAAGAAGAGTATGCACAACTGCTTACTGAACTGAGAAAAGCTAAGGGAATGACTATTGAAACAGCGAGAAAAGTAGTTCAAGACCCTCTCTATTTAGGTTGTTTAATTGTAAAAAGTGGTGATGGTGATGGGTTGTTAGCAGGTGCTCGAAGCTTGACTAGTGATGTATTGCGTCCAGCTTTACAAATAATTCGCACTCTGCCTGGAATTACTTGTGTTTCGGGTGCTATGTTGTTGTTGACCAGAGCTCCGGAATATGGAGTTAACGGTCGCTTGATTATGGGAGATGTGGCAGTAACACCTCGTCCAACGGCTGATGAGTTAGCACAGATAGCCATTTGTTCAGCACACACTGCTAAAGCAGTAGCTGGTATTGAAGAACCTAAAGTTGCTTTACTAAGTTTTTCAACCAAAGGGTCTGCAAAACACGAGGAGGTTGACAGAGTAGTTGAGGCTGTTAAACGCACTAAAGAGTTAGATCCTTCATTGGCTGTTGATGGTGAGTTGCAAGCCGATGCTGCACTGGTTCCATCTATTGGAGAAAGCAAGGCTCCCGGTTCTGAAATAGCTGGTAAAGCCAACGTGTTAATTGTTCCTAATCTTGAGGTTGGAAATATAGGTTATAAACTGGTTCAACGTTTAGGTAACGCTGAGGCCATTGGTCCTATTCTACAAGGAATTGCATCACCTGTAAACGATTTATCTCGCGGTTGCTCTGTAGATGATATCTATACTATGATAACCATTACAGCAAATCAAGCCATTAGCCAAAAACAAGAAAACAAATAATACAATGAAAATATTAGTTTTGAACTGTGGAAGTTCGTCAATTAAATATAAACTGTTCGAAATGGACAGTAAAGAGATTATTGCACAAGGTGGAATAGAAAAGATTGGATTGAATGGTTCTTTCTTGAAATTCAAACAGTCTAATGGAGAAAATGTAATTATAGAAGATTCTATTCCTGAACATACCAAGGGTATTCAATTGATTTTGGATACCTTAGTTTCCTCTAAATACGGCTGTATTCAATCTTTAGAAGAGATTACAGCTGTGGGCCATCGCTTGGTACACGGAGGAGAGAAGTTTAATTCTTCGGTATTAATTACTGACGAGGTTATCAAAGAGGTAGAAGAGTGTTCAGACTTAGCACCTTTGCATAATCCTGCCAACTTAAAAGGAGTACGTACCATATCTAAAGTGTTGCCCGATGTTCCTCAAGTAGCTGTGTTTGACACTGCTTTCCATCAAACTATGCCTAATTACGCTTATATGTATGCTCTTCCTTATGAGTATTATGAAAAGTATGCAGTGCGTCGTTATGGTTTTCATGGAACAAGTCACCGTTATGTTTCACAACGTGTATGCGAATACTTAAATGTAGATATCCAATCTCAACGAATCATTACTTGCCACGTTGGAAATGGTGGCTCAATAACAGCCATCAGAGGGGGTAAGTCGGTAGATACTTCTATGGGATTAACTCCGGTTGAAGGATTGATGATGGGAACACGTTCCGGTGATGTGGATGCAGGTGCACTTACTTTCTTAATGGATAAAGAGGGGTTAGACTCTCAAGGGGTTTCTGATATGGTGAATAAAAAAAGTGGTTTACTTGGAGTTTCCGGTGTATCATCGGATATGCGAGAGATTGAAGCGGCCATTGAAGCCGGGAATAAACGAGCTAAATTGGCTGAGGATATGTATTTCTATCGTGTCATTAAATATATTGGTTCGTACGTAGCTGCTTTGGGAGGTGTGGATATCATTGTCTTTACAGGAGGAGTAGGAGAGAATCAACCCGAGTTTAGATCGGCAGTATGTAAAAGTCTGGCTTATTTAAACGTTGAAATTGATGAGGAATTGAATATGAAAACCAGAGGAGATGAGGCATTGTTAAGTACACCCAATTCTAAAGTGCAAATTACCGTAATTCCTACGGATGAGGAATTTATGATTGCTTCGGATACTCGTTCAATTTTAGGTTTGTAATACATTGAAAAATAGTGACTAGTCCTGAATAAACTGTAACGCCTATTCAGGACTAGTCATCTGTTTTATTTAGCTTTTATAGAATCTATTTTACTCTCGGAAAAAAGAGTCATTACCCAACACCTTTTCTTTACTAAAAGAAAGTATCTCTTTAGCGTTTAATAACTGAACCCATTGTACCCTATCTTTTGTTTCACTTCCCGGACCAAAATTTTCCCCTTCGTAATAACGGGCTGTTTGTTCATTCTCCACATTATTCCAGTTGTGCCAACCTTGAGGTTGAATGTGTTTTTCCATATTGCATTTAATAAATGCTGTTGACCCATAAGATCTCCACGGTCTGCCTAGATAGACCGCTAGATTCTCTTCGGCTGTTAAATTGCAATTGTAAAAAACATAACCAAAAGGAACATCTTTAGGTGTTGAGGCCGCAGTTATGTATGAGTTCTTTTTACTGTGAATGGTACATGAGTCAAAGTAGGCTGTTGCTCCTCCAAATATAAAATCGGTAGTTCCTTCTATGTAACACTTTTCAAAAAGCATTCTGGTGTATTCTCCTCCAGTGAAAACGGTATCTTGATTTCCTAAGATTCCACAGTTTTTGAAGAGTAAATTGTTTCCTTCTGTGTGAAGAGCTACAGCTTGTCCCAATGGTGCCGCGTTATTTTCAATGGTTAAGTTTTCCAAGGTAATGAAGCTGCCATCTATTCTGACTGTATATGTCCTAAAGGTGCCCATTTTATTAATATTAGCGTGATCGTCATAGGTGATAAGAACATTCTCTTTTGATTCGCCCACTAATTTTACATTTTTAAGCCATGATGGAATAATGACTTTCTCCTTGTAAGTTCCATTTTTTATGTAAACCACAATAGTGTAATCCATATAAGCTCTGATGTTATCCAAAGCTTCCGTTAAAGTTCTGTAATTTCCTGTTCCATCTCTAGCTACCACAAGTGTGTCTTTTTGTGCATAAGTGGAAATAGAAAGCAGACCGATTAATACGATAAATAAGGAGTATCTTTTTGCTTGTCTATTGGGTTTCATAAAGATGTAATAAATTAGGTTTCTACCATTCTTATTTTACAAGACCTAATCGTTTAAATCTTTCGTACTCCAAGCTAGCCATAATGAAAGGGCCTACTGCTTTAGGGTCATTGGATCGAATAGTTTCGTTGATGTAATAGTTGTAGTCGCCCATTCGGTAGATAGGGCTACCACCTAATCCTGCAACAGCACATCCTTGAGTGATAGAAACCAAACCTTGTTCGTCTACTTCAATTAGATGGTTGATTATTCCATTATACCCTTTTAATGCGGATTCTAAATAAGATATATCTAAATATTCTCTACTTACTGCTTTTAATAAAGAGTACACAAACATAGAAGACGCAGAAGACTCCAAATAATTTCCTTCATCGCCACTTCTGTCTAGTACCTGATACCATAGTCCTGTTTCTTTATCTTGAATTTTGATTAACTCATCCATCATATTCTTAAAGATTTTCATCATCTCTTCCCGACCGGGTTCTCTAGCAGGAATAAAATCCAAGGCATCAACAAAAGCCATGGCATACCATCCCATTGCTCTACCCCAAGAGTGAGCTGATTTACCGGTTTCAGGATTTGCCCATTTTTGTTTTTTGCTGATATCAGTAGCGTGTTTAAATAATTTTGTTTGAGGATCGTAAGTATGTTTAGCCGCTAAAATAAATTGTTTAATTACATCTTGATAATCTTCGGGTTGGTTGTTTCGGAATGCATATTCGGCATAAAAAGTGGCTCCCATATAAACACCATCTAACCACATTTGGTTGGGATAAATCTTTTTATGCCAAAAACCTCCATCGTTGTTGCGAGGATGAGTGTCTAGTTGTGAGCGTAATAAATCTATTGCTTTTTTATATTTCTTATCTTTTGTAGCTTCGAAAACACGAAATAAATATTTCCCCGGATTTAATCTGTCAATATTGTATTCCTCCAAACGGTATGTTTTAATTTGTCCATCATTAAGAACCATTGTGTCGGCATAGGCTACTGCGTATTGAAGAATATCATCTCCACCATACATATCGTATGTATCGAACATCGCTTGAAGTTCAAGTCCGTGGCAATAGTCCCACTTGAGTTTTGTTTGAAAATCCAACTGCCAGGATTCAGGGTATCTTACCATTTCAGAACGTGTCATTCTAAGAGACCAGGGTAAATCTAAACTTACTTTTTGAGCCTCTGTCTTTTGCGATAAAAGTAATACAGCAATCAAAAAGAAAAGATATAGTACACTTTTTTTCATAATATTATTTTTTTTAATGTATTCTAAAGCAAATATAACACTCAAAAATGGGTTTATGGGTGATTTTTTTGTTGAAAGAGGTGTGTTTTTTGTTTTTTGTGTTCGCAGACGGACTCTTTTCTGTTTTTTTTCTTACCTTGCAATTCAATTCGAAAAACAATCAATAATAAAAGTTTTATCTTATGAACAACACAAAAAACAGAATGACAAGCTATCGTTGGGTCATTTGTGGTATGCTCTTTTTTGCAACAACGGTAAACTACTTGGATAGGCAGGTTCTATCTTTAACTTGGAAAGACTTTATTGCTCCGGAATTTCATTGGACAAATGACGACTACGGAAACATAACAGGTCTTTTTTCTTTGGTATATGCCATAGCAATGCTTTTTGCCGGTCGGTTTGTTGACTGGGTAGGTACAAAGAAAGGATATCTTTGGGCTATTGGTATTTGGTCAGTAGGTGCTTGTATTCATGCTTTTTGTGGAATTGCAACTTCCGGAATTACGACAGGTAACTGGTTTGTTGACTTTGAAGGAGCAAAAGAGGCCATTGCTACGGTTAAGAACATTGGTTTAGTGGTTAATGTAAGTGTAACTCTATTTATTTTTGCTCGAGTTGTTCTTGCCATTGGTGAAGCAGGAAACTTTCCCGCTGCTATTAAAGCTACTGCAGAATATTTCCCTAAAAAAGACCGTGCTTTTGCAACGAGTATCTTTAATGCCGGATCGACTGTTGGAGCTCTTTTAGCACCGTTAACTATTCCTTTGATTGCTGCTAAATTTGGTTGGGAGATGGCCTTTATTATTATTGGTGCTCTTGGTTTTCTTTGGATGGGGGTTTGGATTTTTGTGTATAATAAACCCGATGAATGTGCTCGTGTAAATAAAGAAGAGCTTGCATATATTCAACAAGATCAGGATGAAGAAGAGACTGTGGAAGATGAAAAAGGAGTTAAGACAGTGAAAAACAAACTCTCTTTAATGGAGTGTTTTAAGTTTAAGCAAACTTGGTCTTATGTGTTAGGTAAATTTATGACCGATGGAGTATGGTGGTTTTATTTATTCTGGACACCGGCTTATTTGAGCTCCGTTTATGACATGAAATCTTCAGACCTTGAAAGTCAAATAGCTATTTTTGTTTTATACGCCATTACTTTGTTGGCTATATTTGGTGGATGGTTGCCCACGTACTTTGTGGATAAAAAAGGAATGGAACCCTATAGCGGAAGAATGAAAGCGATGTTGATTTTTGCTTTCTTCCCTCTTTTAGCTCTGTTTGCACAACCTTTAGGGCATATTTCTTATTGGTTCCCTGTGGTAATTATTGGTATTGCAGGTGCTGCACACCAAGCTTGGTCGGCAAATATATTCTCAACTGTAGGCGATATGTTCCCTAAATCGGCTGTTGCTACTGTTACCGGAATTGGTGGAATGGCAGGAGGCGTGAGTTCCTTTTTAATTAATAAAGGTTCAGGAAAACTGTTTGACTATGCTGAGATGAATGGTATGAAGTTTATGGGATTTGAAGGAATAGAATCGGGTTATTTCATTATCTTTTCAATTTGTGCCGTTGCCTATTTAATTGGATGGATTATAATGAAAACTCTTGTACCAAAAAATATGCCTATTCGTTTGAATAAATAAGATGATATTAATCTGATTGAGTTTATCTTTTTGATACTTCAGATTTACAAATACTTTAAAAGCCACATTAAGATTTTTCTAGATGTGGCTTTTTTTCAATTCTTGCCGTGAATGAATATCTTTTGAACAGAAATAAATGATTATGTTTGTCTCTGCAATGAAGTTAAATGTTATAACCGAATGAAAAAATCGTTTCCTCCTATTCCGGCTGCGTTACTTTCTATGGTCAGCGTGCAGAGTGGATCATCTGTAGCTAAAGGTTTATTCCCTGTGTTAGGACCAGGGCTGACCAGTTCTTTACGATTGGGTTTATCTGCTGTTTTATTGTTTTTAATTAATCGTCCCAAACTGTTTCAGTTGACCAAGAAACAATGGCTTCATTGTTGTGGATATGGTTTTTGTACTGCTTCAATGAATCTGATTTTTTATTTTGCCATTCAACGTATTCCCATTGGTTTGGGGGTAACAGTAGAGTTTTTAGGTCCTTTATTATTAGCTCTTTTATTTTCAAGAAAAATAACTGATTTAATTTGGATTTTCTTTGCAACTTTAGGAATTGCTCTCATTGTGCCTTGGACAAGTACAGGAATTGATCCGTTGGGTCTTTTTTTAGCTTTTATGGCGGGCGTGTTTTGGGCGGGCTATATACTTTTTGGAGGAAAAGTAACCCAAGTAATGCCCACTCGTAGTGCTGTAACTATTTCAACCGGTATAGCTGCTTTGTTGGTGCTTCCTTTTGGTTTATTTAGTGGAGCATTAGGGATGTTAAATATGAAACTCTTGGCCGTTGCTTTTAGTGTGGCTCTGTTGTCAAGTGCCATACCTTTTACTTTAGATTTAGTTGCCTTGCGTAAATTACCCACAAAAACATTTAGCATACTAACAAGTCTACAACCTGCTTTTGGGGCACTTTCCGGATTGATTTTCTTAAATGAAATCCTGACTTTAAACCAATGGGTTTCCATTGCTTGTGTAATTACAGCAAGTATTGGAACCACTCTAACAGGAGGGAGAAAAAAATAAGTTCATATCTGACCCCATTTTCCTACTAGTTTTATTACCCTGATTTATTTTGTCTTTGCTTAACGCATCAATATCATTATAAAAAAGAGAATTGTTGCGTATGTGAATTAGTCGGTCTAGGACCTAATGCCCTTCGGTCCTAGACCGAGCACCCTTCAGTCCTA
>CAZOVL010000081.1:0-12191 GCA_964583185.1 uncultured Bacteroides sp.
GTTAATGAATAGATTATTCCAAAAATAAATAATAAGAATATCGTTTAACTGTTTTATCCAAAATAAATTAGGATATCTACTTTGTTTAAACAAAGAGTTAAGGGATAAAATTTATTAGCTTTATCCTATGAAAGAAAGAAAAGTTTACGGTCGAGCATTTAAAGAGCAAGCCGTACTGCTGAGTTATGAGCGTGATAATCTGAGTCTGTTTGTGAGTTTTATTATTCGATGAAGGAAATTAATTAAAATTTTAATATTTGCACACGTTTTGCACACACTTCAAGAGAATCAAGGAAAATGAATGTAAAACAAAGGCAAATGCAATCCGTGTAAAGGCTTGGAAACCAACACCCCAGTGACTCTATGAAAACAAAAGAAAAACACTGAAAATCAATGGATTGCGTCTCTTAATCAATGGGTCCAGAGTTCGAACCCCTGTGGGTATACCTGATAATGAGTTAGTTACGAAAAGTAGCAACTACCTCATTTTTTTTATTGCACCCGCCCCTCAAATTGCCGTTTCACACAACAAAACGCTGTAAACCAGCAGGATAAGTATTATACCCACTGACCCTTGAAAATGTGTGCAAAAAACTGAATTCTTATAGGTCGTTCCTTTTTAGTCTTGACTAAAACCTTCTGATAAATATGAGATCGTAGGAGCTTGGTTTCCGATACGTTGCTTTGTCTTTTTATTGGATTCTCAGTTGAGAGACTACCTTGAAATATGTAATGAAGGGGTGATTTAAGTGAGGTTGTTTTTACAAATTATATTTTATATAGGATAATAGTTGCAGTTCCATTGAAAATTAACTTGTATATTACTTTACTTAATTCACTTGCTTCATTCGTTTAGTTTGATTTTATGAAAATCCATCCAACAACAAATATACATACCCTGTTTTTCTGTTTCCAACTACATAAACACAGCGTACCACCCTAAGAGAGTTCTTCCTGTTTTTTATATATACATTCCTAAAAGTGGTGCAGAGATACCCTATTAAACCATATAACTACAATGAGAAAATTAAAAATGATTATTCCGTTATTCTTTCTTCTCCTAACAACACAAGTCGTATACGCTCAAGTGGACAGTTGTGTATTGAAAGAGACAGTACAAATGAAAGACCAAATATGGATGACTAAGAATTTAGATGTAACTACCTTTCAAAATGGAGATACAATATTACATGCTCCATCCTTTGAGTCTTGGGTTGCAGCAGGTAAAAAAGGTATACCTGCTTGGTGCTATTACAACAATGATTCCATACTGGGAAAACAGTTGGGTAAAATATACAATTGGTATGCTGCAAATGATAAAAGAGAATTGGCTCCGGCAGGATGGAAAATTCCCAATTTTGATGAAGTAAATGTTTTTCTGGATTTTATCGGTCGTGATCCCTATTCAACTACTCGACTGGCCAGTAAGGAATGGACAGCTACCGGAGGAGTTGATTTGTATGGTTTTTGTGCCAAACCTGCCGGCTCAAGATCTATCTCTTATAATTTATATTCTATATCAGATACTGTAAAAGATTTTGTAGGTTTAGATTGGGGCGTTGGATATTGGATGAAAGGACCTTATACCAAAGAAGAAGGTTATGCTTTATTGTTAAATATGCAAGAAGCTGGTGCACATATTTATGGGAAAAAGAAAACAGATGGATTATATATACGATGCATAAAGAAAGAATAAACAGAAACAAGAATTAACTCTAAAGAAAACAAGAGGAGGGAAAAGAGAACTCTTTAAAGAGATTCTCAATATCCATCCATAAGTCTTGTGAGTCGGGTGTAAATTGGTCATAGACCGACACACCCCTTCGGTCTAAGAAAGAGGGGAAAATGAGTGAGAAACTTTTACATCGAAAGCATCCTAATTCGGTATAATTTATTAAATTTACCTAAACAGGTGAATTATGAGAAAAGTTCTTTGACATAACCGTGTGGTGGCTGATGCCGCAGACAGTGCGATTCAGGTGACACATTACTATCCTTTTGGGATGTCCTTTGCAGAAGGGTATGAGAAGGAAGGTGTCAAACCGGCCAAGCAGCCTTACAGGAACTACTTCTATGGCGAAGCAATTTATTGGTAGTTACCGTTATGATGCTTTTACAAGTTCAGATGGCGCAACGCTCAATAATGTAATTAGTGATAGTAAGAACAGGAGATCTCTATTCCTTCGTTTGCCATTATCTAATCCAAGTAGAAGCCAATCACGAGCTTTTTCGAATACATATCAGTTTTATATTTGGAAATCATCAAAATAGCTACAGTATGAAGAAGAAAATAGCATTGACATTATTATGCAGTATTTTAGTTGTACTTTTTATCTTTGGGCTAGTATTAGGTTCTTTCGATTTTACACGCTCAAAAAGAGTGGGGAAAACTAATTTCTATCTAGTAGAAAACAGTTTTGATGTTGTTGGATTATATTATCAATATCCTGACATGAAAGAATCATTTGTCGGAGTGCTGAATGCTTGTGTCTCGGATGTTTATTGGAATGAACAGTACATTCTGGCAACCGAATATGCTGTACAAAATGATAGCATTACAGGCTATTATATTGTAAAAATGCTTCCCCCTGTAAAAAAAGGCGTCCCATGGGAAAAGATAGGTCCTTTATCCAAAGGAGAATACGAGCAGAAAAAACAAGAATTACATCTTAACGAGAAAGAGATGAAGCATGTATCTTTTTGATTAGCAAGTTTGTGTTTTTGTCCGACTAAAACTGATTACAAATCATAAAGGACATGGATATGAAACTACAGGGCCAATTACAACAGAAGCAAAATATAAAGTTATTATAACAGCACCTAAAAAAGAAAAAAGATGAAAACAAAAAGCAGATATATTTTAATTATTTTATTATCTCTAATTTGTTTGAATTGCCAATCACAAGAGATAAAAAGCATAAGGATAAAGTTTGTAAATCTTGATATTGATACTCCTTTTAGTATTACATGTGAAAATTTCGAAAATTTCTTTCAGGAGGAAATTGAGGATGTTTTAATTGAAGATAAGGAGATAATCATAGGGTTTCTAAGAGTTTTAGAAGGACTAGAAGAAACTAAGCTGTCGGAAAAGAAAGATCCCGATACCCGAATAAAAATTGAAATTGCTTATGAGGATAAAACATCATCTATATGCATTGATCGTTTTGACTTATACACATCAGAAGGCACCTCTTTTCCATCTCGCCCAATGCTAAGATTTTTGAAGGAGATAATACCTCTTGTTGGCTACTATGAAATTGACTGAAAGGAGATACTGGAGCTACTAACTTTGCTTTAACAACCTGTTTAGGGATATAAAGTACCCGATAATGATGAAGTACTCTTTAATAAATTGATTAGTAAGACACGCTGGATAGTAGAACATACTTTGTGAAAGTATAAAGAAATGGTTTGGGAGAGATGAAACCCATTATATGGGGTTAGAGAAAACGCATACTTAACACATTTTGAAAGCTATCGCTTATAACTTAAAGCGAGAACCAAGGATAGTTGTGTCCAATTCGTTCAAAAGTGCCTAAAAAGGAGATAATAGTCCTCTTTATAGGAACTTCAAGTGGATTTTAAAGGGTCTTGACTAAAAAATGGAGAAGACCAAAAAAATTAAGAGGGGCAAAAGGATTTGCACTAAAAAAGGAAAGCTATATTCAAAGCTCTCTATAATTAATTTTTCTTTTATATCTTATTCTTAAAAGTAAGAAAGCGATAAAGAAAGATGCTAAAAATCATTTCTTTATCGCTTGTTTCTATTCTTACAAAAGAGATAAAAACAATTTATAATGCTAATTTGATGCGAATAAATTCCTCAATAAAAGAGGTTGTTTTTTCGATACCTAAAGCAGAAGAGTCAATACATAAATGATAACTGGAAGACATTCCCCATTCCTTATTACTATAATAATTATAATAGGAAGAACGTTTTTTATCTGCCTTAATTAAAAAATCACGAGCATCATCTTCAGTGACTTCTTCATTTCTACTCTGAAAAGCCTTTATTCTGTCGTCCATTGAGGCAGAGATAAACACATTGACACAGCGAGGATAATCTCTTAAAATATAATCAGCACAACGACCCACAAAAAGAGATGAGTCTTTGTCTGCTAAATCGCGCATTACATCACTTTGTATTTTGAACAACTGATCATTACTCAAGAAATTGTTTCCACCCATCATTCCGGCATCGGAAAGAAAAGGGAAACGAGAACCAAAAAGCCCTCCACATAAAGTCTTGGAAGCTCTTTCATCGGCTTCTTCAAAGAATTTTTCATGTAAACCACTCTCTCTAGCGGCAATACATAAAAGTTGTTTGTCGTAATATTGAATACCAAAACGTTTGGCTAGTTCTTTTCCAATAGATCGTCCTCCACTTCCAAGTTGACGTCCCACATTAATTATAAACTTATCTTTATTCATATGAACTTTTGTTTTTCATGTAGTCGGTGTTCTATTTCAAAATTAATTAAAATTGATGAGTATCAAACATTCTACTCCGCAATTTGTGCTACTTTAGATTCATCTCCTTTTTTTCTAAAAAATACAAATTGGCGCCACAACATAATTCCCGAAGTAATACTTGCTAAAAAATCGGAAACCGGAATACTAATCCAAACCCCTAGGACACCCCAATAATGAGCTCCAATAATTAAACTAGGTATTAAAAAAAGCACCTGACGAGTTAAGGATAGAAATATGGATTTCTTTACCATACCAATGCTTTGAAAGAAATTGGATGTTACCATTTGAAATCCTATAAAGGGGAACATAATGGTAGTAATTCTTAGTCCTTGAACCGATAGTTTCTTCAAATCCTCGTCTAGTGTAAATGACGAAACAGCCAATTCAGGTATTACCATACCAATTATAAACCCAATACAAGTAACTAACGTGGCCCAACGTATAGTTAACCTTAAAACCTCCGTGACTCGATGATATTGCTGAGCTCCATAATTATATCCGGCAATGGGTTGCATCCCTTGATTAAACCCAAACACAATCATAAAAAACAGGAACTCTATGCGATTCACTATACCAAACGCCCCAATGGCTAAATCACCACCATGCCTACTTAAAGCCTGATTTATTAATATAACAATCATAGAAGAGGCAATATTCATTAAAAAGGGTGAGATACCAATGGATAATGCCGGAGTAACAATCTGTTTCTTTAATTTATAAATACCTCTTTTGAAATGTAAAATATTGTCATCATTGGCAAAAAACTTAAACTGCCAAACCAAAGCAATCAACTGCCCCATAACTGTGGCAATGGCTGCTCCTTTGATTCCCCATCCAAATCCAAAAATAAAAATGGGGTCCAGAATCGTATTTATCACCACAGTCATAATGGTTGCTCGCATAGCTTGCTTGGGCTGTCCCGAGGCTCTCAATATGTTATTGAGCCCAAAATACATATGAGTCACCACATTCCCTAAAAGTAATATCTCCATATAATCGCGAGCATAAGGTAAGGTTTCATCGCTCGCACCAAAGAAATAAAGAATGGGATCTAAGAAAAGATAGGCAATCAGGGCAAATAAACTACCTATAATAACATTTAAAACCACCGCATTACCTAATATGTTCTGAGCACTTTTATAGTCTTTTTGTCCCAAGCGCATAGAAATCATCGTTGCAGACCCCACCCCTACTAATGTACCAAAAGCTGTACTTAGATTCATTAAGGGAAAGGTGACGGCCAATCCGGATAAGGCCATAGGTCCTACTCCGTGCCCAATAAAAATGCTATCTATCATGTTATATAATGAAGTAGCAGTTTGTGCTATAATGGCAGGGATGGCATATTGCTTAAGAAGTTTGGATACATTCTCTGTACCTAAAGTTAATGGAGCACCTTTTACTTGCATAGATTCAATTTTTCTTTGATTTTTTCAATCGTTAAAACTTACAAAGGTAACTTATATTTGCCGGTTACTATAAAATAACATCCTTTTTCTTTTATAAAAATGTGCTTAAAAAGGGATAAATCGGAGATGTTTACAAATGACATTAACTAACTGCCACACAAGCCTTACAATCCATTAAAGAAGAGCTTAAAACTCTGGAAGAATATAAGTATTCAAGGTGTTTTGATTCTGTTTCCTCAAAAGAAAAGAGACTCTATAAACCAAATAAAAAAGAGTATGGAAGTGTAATATTTTAAGAGTTCTTAAAAGGCGAAGGAAAATAAAACCACCTTATTTAACCAACAATGCAGATGGAGAACTTATTTATTCTTAGATGCCGGAAAATAAAGCTATGACCTTTTGAATAATATTAGTAGCATAATGTGAAAAAACTTTCGTATTTTTGCCTTTCGAACTATTTATATATTGATATAAAATGAATGTACTAGAACTTAGTGAACAAGAGATTATAAGAAGAAATAGTCTACAAGAATTACGCAAGATGGGGATTGAACCATACCCCGCAGCTGAGTATAAAATCAACGCTTACTCTACAGATATTAAAGAGGAATTCAAAGACGACGAAGAAGATAAACGCCAGGTAACCATTGCCGGACGCATTATGAGTCGCAGAATTATGGGTAAGGCTTCATTCATAGAACTTCAAGATTCAAAAGGACGCATCCAGGTATACATTACACGTGATGATCTTTGTCCCGACGAAAATAAAGAATTATACAATACTGTTTTTAAGAAACTACTGGATTTAGGAGATTACGTGGGCATAGAAGGTTATGTTTTCAGAACTAAAATGGGAGAAATTAGCGTACACGCTCAAAACCTCACTATATTAGCAAAAGCCATTCGCCCTTTACCCATTGTTAAATATGACAAAGACGGGGTTGCACACGACACTTTTGAAGATCCGGAACTTCGCTACCGCAGAAGATATGTTGACTTAACAGTTAATCAGGAAATTAGAGATATCTTTATTAAGAGAACCAAAGTATATAACTCTATGAGGGAGTACTTTAACGCTGAGGGTTACTTGGAGGTTGAAACACCGGTTTTACAGTCAATCCCCGGAGGAGCTGCAGCTCGTCCTTTCATTACACACCACAATGCATTGGATATCCCTTTATATTTAAGAATTGCAAATGAACTTTATCTTAAAAGATTAATCATTGGTGGTTTTGATGGGGTGTATGAGTTTTCCAAAAACTTCCGTAACGAAGGTATGGATCGTACTCACAATCCGGAATTTACAGTGATGGAACTTTATGTGGCGTATAAAGACTATCAGTGGATGATGGAATATACAGAAAACTTAATTGAGAAAATTGCCCTTGATGTAAACGGAACTACTGAAGTTCAGGTTGGAGACAAAACAATTAATTTAAAAGCTCCTTTCAAACGCATTTCTATGTTAGATTCTATTAAAGAATTTACAGGTTATGATTTGAATGGTATGGATGAAAACCAAGTAAGAGAGGTTTGCAACAAGCTCAATATGGAAATTGATGATTCTATGGGTAAAGGTAAACTCATTGATGAAATTTTCGGCGAGTTTTGTGAAGACCACTACATACAGCCTACATTTATTACTGACTACCCCATTGAAATGTCTCCATTAACTAAAAAACACCGAGACAACCCTGTTATAACAGAGCGTTTTGAGCTCATTGTGAATGGAAAAGAATTATGCAACGCTTACTCTGAGTTGAACGACCCGATTGATCAGTTGGAGCGTTTTCAGGAACAAATGAGATTAGGCAAAAAGGGAGATGATGAGGCTATGTTTATTGATATGGACTTTGTGCGTGCCTTGGAATATGGTATGCCCCCCACAGCAGGTATTGGAATTGGTATGGATCGATTAGTGATGCTGATTACAGGACAAACCACCATTCAGGAAGTTTTATTCTTCCCACAAATGCGTCCGGAGAAAAAACCAATTAAAGATGCTGCCGAAAAATATTTAGCTTTAGGCATTGATGAGCAGTGGATTCCCATTGTTCAAAAAGCCGGATACAACTTTGTACAAGATATGAAAGGGGTTAACCCACAAAAGATACAACAAGACATTGTTGAAGTTAATAAAAAATATAATTTAGGACTTACAGCTCCATCGGTTAATGATGTTTCCCTGTGGGTAGAAAAAATTAAATAAAGCATAGGTTTGTCTAGTTACTCTATGAAATTAACTAATAAAATTGCAGTTATAGGTGGAGGTAGTTGGGCTACTGCCATTGCTAAAATGGTATTGTCTCGAAACACCTCCATATATTGGTACATGCGACGAGATGATCGCATTGCTGACTTCAAAAGCCTGGGACACAATCCGGCTTATTTAACCAGCATCAAATTTAAAACGAGAAACATCCAGTTTAGTTCAGACATCAACTGGATTGTGAATCAAGCAGATACTCTAATTTTTGCTACTCCGTCTCCCTATCTTAAACAGCACTTAAGCAAACTCACAGAAGACTTGTCGGGAAAAACCATCGTTTCTGCCATTAAGGGAATTGTTCCGGAGGAGAATATGATTGTTTCACAATATTTCCAGGAAGTATTCAATGTACCTGAAGATCATATTATTTCTTTAGCCGGACCTTGTCACGCAGAGGAGGTTGCCTTGGAACGCTTGTCTTACTTAACGATTGCTTGCTCCGACATTAAAAAGGCTGAAGTTTTTTCCAGACAGCTTGAGAGTCATTATATTAAAACAGATGTTAGTGCAGATATAATAGGTATTGAATATGGTTCTGTTCTAAAAAATGTATATGCCATTGGAGCCGGGATTTGCAGTGGATTAAAATATGGGGATAACTTTTTGGCAGTATTTACATCCAATGCAGTACAGGAAATGAATCGCTTTTTACACGTAATGCACCCTGTAGAAAGGGATGTTGCTGATTCGGCTTATTTGGGAGACCTCTTGGTCACCATTTATTCCAACTTTAGCCGAAATCGTATTTTTGGATCGATGATTGGTAAAGGATATTCCATAAAAAGCGCCCAAATTGAAATGGAAATGATAGCCGAAGGCTATTATGGTACACGCTGCATCAAAGAAATTAACAAAAAAACTCAAGTAGATATGCCTATTCTGGAGGCTGTTTATAGAATTCTTTATGAAAACTCATCTCCAATGATAGAAATAAAAAAACTTACACTATTATTCAGATAACTCATTAAATACACCTCATAATGATACAATTAAACATTAACAAAACATTAGATTTTATTTCGAAACAAGAAGTTTTGGGATATAAAGATGCAGTAGCAAAAGCTCAAAAAGATTTAGAAAATGGAACAGGACAAGGTAATGACTTCTTAGGATGGTTAAACCTCCCCTCCTCCATTACAAAAGAACATTTGAATGATGTAAAAGCAACTGCAAAAACACTTCAGGAGAACTGTGATGTAGTGGTAGTTGCGGGAATTGGTGGAAGCTACTTAGGTGCTCGTGCAGTTATTGAAGCTTTATCGAACAGCTTTAGTAATTTTGACACTGAAAGAAAATTACCAGCTATTGTATATGCCGGACATAACATCAGTGAAGATTATTTATACGAACTAACAGAATTCTTAAAAGACAAGAAATTTGGAGTAATCAATATTTCTAAATCGGGAACAACTACAGAAACAGCTTTAGCTTTCCGCTTGTTGAAAAAACAATGTGAAGATCAAAGAGGAAAAGAAGAAGCTAAAAAAGTAATCGTAGCCATTACTGATGCTTTGAAAGGTGCAGCTCGTGTAACCGCTGATGAAGAAGGATATAAATCGTTTATTATTCCTGACAATGTTGGAGGACGTTTTTCTGTGCTAACTCCTGTTGGACTTCTTCCTATTGCTGTGGCAGGTTTTGATATTGATCAATTGATTGAAGGTGCCAAAACTATGGAAAAAGCATGTGCTTCTGATGTTCCTTTTGAGGAGAACCCGGCTGCAATTTATGCTGCTACTCGTAATGCATTGTACAAACAAGGTAAGAAGATTGAAATATTAGTGAATTACAATCCTAAACTACATTACATCAGTGAGTGGTGGAAACAACTATATGGTGAATCGGAAGGTAAAGAAAACAAGGGGATATTCCCTGCTGCTGTAGACTTCTCTACCGACTTACACTCCATGGGACAATGGATTCAAGAAGGTGAAAGATCTATCTTTGAAACTGTAATTTCAGTAGATAAGGTAAATCATAAACTTATTGTTCCCGGTGATGAGAAAAATTTAGATGGCTTGAACTACTTAGAAGGAAAAAGAGTAGATGAAATTAACAAAATGGCTGAATTAGGAACTCAAATTGCACACGTAGATGGTGGTGTACCTAACCTACGCCTTGTACTTCCTAATTTAAGTGAAAACAGCATTGGGCAGTTACTTTACTTCTTTGAACGGGCTTGTGGTATCAGCGGATATGTTTTAGCTGTTAACCCATTTAATCAACCCGGTGTTGAAGCGTATAAAAAGAATATGTTTGCTTTATTGAATAAACCAGGCTTTGAAGAAGAATCAAAAGCTATTCAAAAAAGATTATAATTCAATTTAGAGTAAGAGAATCGAAAAGACTAATCAAAAGCAATTCTGATTAGTCTTTTTTGTAAATTTGACAATAGGAAAAGAATTGAGTGTTTTATGAATTACAAAAAGGTTATTAAAGATTTTTTAGCAAAGAGAAAGTACAATCAAGTGGAATTAAAAGCTGCTTTATTCGATATGGATGGTGTTTTATACGACTCTATGAAATATCACGCCATAGCTTGGTCGAAGAGTGCAGTGGTATTTAATTTGGATTTTAGTGAAGAGGATGCCTATTTACACGAAGGAAGAACCCGTGTAAGTACCATTAACTGGGCCTATCAAAGGCAGTTCAACAGAGATGCAACACAGGAAGAGATTGAAGGAATCTATAATCTAAAAGAAGAAGAATTTAATAACTTGCCGGAAGCTACTCCTATGTATGGAGCGATGGATGTTCTAAGTAAAGTAAAACAAGATAACATTGTGGCTACTGTAGTTACCGGTTCATCACAAGAGTCATTATTGGATAGATTAGAAAAAGATTTTCCTCAAACTTTTCATGCCCAATCAATGGTTACTGCTTTTGACGTAAAACATGGCAAACCACATCCGGAGCCCTACTTGATGGCTCTTAAAAAGGGTGGATTCAAGGCGAATGAAGCTATTGTAGTGGAAAATGCACCCTTAGGTGTTAAATCGGCTGTAGCGGCAGGAGTATTCACCATTGCGGTAAATACCGGACCGTTAGATGATAGCATATTATTGAATGAAGGGGCTAACTTACTTTTCCCTTCTATGATGAGCTTAGCAGATGAATGGGATAACCTCTATGCAGCCTTTAAGGAGACTCAACTTCTTTAAAACCTTATAATAAATAAAGATATAAAATAGAAGATTTAAAAGAAAAGAGAGAGAACAGTGATGTTCTCTCTCTTTTCTTTTAAAGCGAATGATTGTTATTTAGAAAATCATTCAAAAACTATTATCTATATACAATGTATTATTTTAACTCATTGGGTTTAACCACATCCATGTCACCATAGTCTAGATTTTCGCCAGCCATACCCCAAATAAAGGTATAGTTAGTTGTACCTGCTCCGGAGTGAATTGACCATTCGGGAGAGAAAACAGCTTGTTCGTTGTGCATCCAGATGTGACGTGTTTCTTGAGGGGCACCTAGATAGTGACATACTGCCTGACCTTCGGGTACATTAAAATAGAAATAAGCTTCCATACGTCTAGTATGTGTGTGAGCTGGCATTGTATTCCAAACACTACCTGGTTTTAATTCTGTTAATCCCATTTGAAGCTGACATACTTGAACAATCTCCTTAACAATTAACTGATTAATTACACGGTCATTAGACTCTTCCAAAGAACCTGCTTTAATTACGTTAGCATCTTTTAGAGTAATCTTTTTCACCGGATAAGAGTGATGTGCAGTAGCTGAGTTAAAGTAGAATTTTGCAGGATTAGAAGCATTTTTTGAAGAAAAAACAACTTCGTGATCTCCACTACCAACATACAAAGCTTCTTTGAAATCTAAGTCATAGCTCTTATTGCCAACTTTAACAACACCGGGACCACCAACATTAATTATACCTAACTCTCTACGATGTAAAAAGTTTGGAGCTTTTAATGGGTCAATGGTATCTAAAGTTAAAGATTGCCCAACAGGAAGTGCACCTCCTACAATAAAACGATCGTACATAGAGTAAACCATGTTGATCTTATTTTGTG
>CAZOVL010000082.1:0-12189 GCA_964583185.1 uncultured Bacteroides sp.
CCTCGGTCCTAGACCGAGCACCCTTCAGTCCTAGACCGACAGGCCTTCGGTCCTAGACCGATTAAGATAATTGAAAAGCCTTGTTCTACGGATTCTAAGGAAGGTGATTTTAGCTCTTTTGAATGGGATAAAACAGTCAATTTATAGTAGGTTAAATCTGCTAATCATTCTCCGTTAACTCGAAAAGTTCTTCAACACTTTTGTTGAATACTTTAGCTATTTTAAGAGCCAAAACTGTTGAAGGAACATATTTATTAGATTCAATTGCATTTATGGTTTGTCTACTCACAGAAATCAGTTTGGCCAGGTCTTCTTGGGTCAAATTTTTCCTTGCTCGTTCTACTTTTATGTTATTCTTCATTTTCTTTTTGGTGTTGATCTTTGTAAAATACGAAATTAAAGTAAATAATATAGATAATAAGAGGCGTGAACATATTATAGACCATTATATCAATAAAATTAAGACCATATACAAATAATATAGCAATAAAGAGAAGTACATAGTTGATAATGATGGCCCACATCCAAGATTTAAGTCTTAAGTTAACTACGAATTCATCTTCTATTTTTTCTCTGGAAAATGCAGTCATCATACCACCAATAAGTAAGAATGTGGAAGAAATTGTATATGTCATATCAGTTTCTTTACCGAATAAATCATCACCTAAAAAACCAATATCTAATCTTAGATAATCTTCTAGCATTTCATTGAAAATTAAACCTACAGCAAGACCTATTACTATAAGTATAAGTCCTATGACTTTACATTTGTTTGGAAATAATAATTTAGTTTTCATCTCTGTTTCATTTAAAGGTTATTTCTGTTCCTAATGTAATGTAAGTTTTACACATAGACAAGTGTTCTTTACTAAAAGATTGGTTTACTTTACTTTTTTGTCCATAAATAACCATCTAAGTAGCCAATGTGAACTTGTAGAACATTAAAGTGTCTCTTTCCAATGCTAAGTTCTATTTTCCTTTTATTCATTAAGAAAATCTTCTAGAACAATAGCATTTTTACAAAAAAGTATATTTATAAATAGGCAAAAGCTACTCTACAAGTCGTTCTGTGGAACTTCCATCCACGACTTACTTATAGAATAGCTTAGAAAACACAAAGAAAATTAGTTTTCTTCTTTTTTTACCCTAATCTCTTGTTCTGGCATACAAGGTGGATAGTATAAATTATAGGTGGTGAGTTTATCATTTAAGAAATGAAGTAGATACGGATAAAATATTGCTTCAAATTTTAAAACTTCCAGAAGACCATCATCTTCTTGTGATATCAATTCCACAATGTACTTGTTTCCCATTATCTCCAGTGCTTCTTGCTTACTCATTCCAATATACAAATCCTTGACTTTTTTTTCGTTATCATTATTGTGATTACGGTAAATGCCACAAGAGGAAACAATGAGGGTAATTAATAATAAAAAAGGAATTAGTTTTTTCATAACTATAAAATTAAGTCGATCAATTATTTTGCTATACTATAAAATTAAAAAAAGGATTTCCCTTAATTCGGTAGTTTTCTCTATTGTTATTTAGGGAATACCCTAATTTTAATAAAATTGATAAAGGTTGATAAATATTAGCTGTATGGTATATGTCCATTTTTTTGCTTACTCTTTAAGACTCATTTTAGGAGGGAGTTTTGTCAAGAATCAGGAGAAACTAAAACCATAAATTTATATGTAAAAAAAGAGCTTAAAAACATTCCGTTTATCAGAATCTTTTAAGCTCTTTCCATTAAGAAAAACACCTTTTCTATTTATTCCATTTTAGTTAAAATAATAGCTGTACCCCCACTGGTTGCTAAGTTTAGCTCGATGACAGTTGATGCATCTACCTCTAACTCTTCAATACTTACAGGATAAGGATTCGTTTTGTAATCAGCATTTTCTCCATCCTTAAATAGTTTGGCCTTATATGTGCTGTTTGCGTCTAGAAAATCAAGCGATAAAGATAAGTTTCTTGCTTCTTCATTCGTTATGGAGCCAATGTACCAGTTTTCAGAATCTCTGTCTTTACGAGCTATCGTTAGGTATTCACCAATCTTAGCGTGAGGTACCACTGTTTTTGACCAGTTGGTAGGACAAGAGGTGATAAATTCAAAAGCCGGATTATTTTCATAATTCTCAATCATATCCGATGCCATTTGCCAAGGACTATAAATAACTACCGATAGAGCTAACTGCTTGGCCAATGTAGTCCATACTCTAGTGTTGGGTAATACGGGATTTTCAAACTTAAAGGTTCCCGGAGTAAAATCCATAGGTCCTGCTAATCCACGGGTAAAAGGAATTATTGTAGTATGGCTAGGAGGATTACCACCTCCTGTATCCCAAGCATCCCATTCTTGTCCCCTAACAGCCTCGTGAGTCATTAGATTGGGAAAAGTGCGTTGCAATCCGGTGGGCATTACCGGCTCATGATTATCTATCATAATTTGATATTGTGCAGCTGTTTCTACTACATCTCTGTAATGTTCAACCCCATATTGACTGCCGTGAAGTTCATATAAATTTAATTTCTGAGCCACATAACCCGTCTTAACAAAGTTTACTCCGTTTTTTTGATATAGAGCAAAGCCTTCTTCCATATACTTATCGTAATTGTCTATGTTGCCAGCTGTTTCATGATGTCCCAATAACTTTACTCCTTTCTCTTTGGCATAGGCTGCAACTTTTTCCAAATCAAAATCGGGATACGATTCGGTGAAGCTTAAGGTCATATGATCCCAACCTTTGTTCCAACCCTCAATTAGAACACCTTGAAAGTTATGTTTGGCTGCAAAGTCAATGTAGCGCATAGCATTGGCTGTAGTTGCTCCGTGCTTAGGACCAATGTGCCAATCGTAGTCTCTAGTATGCATTCCCCACCAAATGCCAATGTATCTTCCTGTGGTGATCCATGAAGTATCTTCAATTTTACACGGTTCGTTCAGGTTTAACATAATGCGAGATAGAAGTAAATCGCTGGCACTATCGGTTATGATGAGTGTTCTCCAAGGTGTTTCTCCTGGAGTCTTCATAAAGACTTTTTCTCCGGTTGACCAAGGGCTTAAGTAAGCTTTAAGTTTGCTGGTACCTTGTTGTGGAGTGACATTCAAAGAAGCATATTTGGTTAAATTTGCTTCGTGTAAACAGAAATATGTACCATCTTCCGATTCCATGGTAAGTGGAGTGCATACAGTGTCTAGCTCATTCAATAGTTTTTGTTCGTATAAACCTTCGTAATAAGGAGTGTTGTAATGTATAGACCAAGACTTGTGGTTGTTTGTAAAATTGAACTCTGTTATTTCATCTAAAATGGTGAAGAATCCCAAATTCTTTTGTTCGGGGAATACGTATCTAAAGCCAATACCATCATCAAAAGCCCTGAAAATAACGTCAAACTTTAGGGCGTTTTCTTGTTCCTCAACCCCAATTTTCATTTCATTGTAATGGTTGCGAACTGTTGTTTCCTCACCCCAAATTTGATTCCATGAATCGTCGTTGGAAGCGTGTTGGATGGTTGTTATCTTTAGGTTGTTAAATAGGTTTCCTTCTTTAAGAATGAACCCTAATTGCGAATGGTTTACTAAAGTTTTACCCTCTTTTTTTACTTCATAGAATAATTTTCCATCACTTGCTAAAGCTTGGATTTCTATTTTTCCGTTCGGAGATTTTATTAGGAGTTGATTCTTATCCTTATTACAAGATGAGAACATTAGGCAGAGTATGTAAACAAACCCTAAAATGCCTATGTTTTTTAGTTTGAACATAATATAAAGTATTAGAATGAATTATTGTTCTTTAAAAATACCATTATCTTCTTGATTCATAGCAAGAAGAGAGTAGGAATCAAAAAAAAGGCTAAATAAACGATTGCATAATCGGTTATTTAGCCTTTCCTCGTTGTAAGATGTGAGGAGTAATTAAAAATTAATTAATACTTATGCGTCAATATTCGCATATGTTGCATTATCCTCAATAAACTCTCTTCTAGGTCCTACATCTTCTCCCATTAACATAGAGAAAACTAAATCTGCTTCAGCAGCATTGTCAATAGTAACCTGTTTTAAGAGTCTATGTTCAGGATTCATTGTTGTTTCCCAAAGTTGAAGGGCCGTCATTTCTCCCAACCCTTTATATCTTTGTGTGTGAACAGAGCCTTCAGTACCATCACCATAGGTGTCAATGAACTGTTGTTTTTGCTCTTCTGTCCAGCAATATTCTTCTACTTTTCCTTTTTTACATAAGTATAAAGGAGGAGTAGCTATATAAAGATATCCATTTTTTATAACTTGAGGCATATATCTAAAGAAAAATGTCATTAACAGTGTGTCAATGTGTGAACCATCGACATCCGCATCGGTCATAAATATAATTTTATGATAGCGTAGTTTTTCTAAGTTGGCCTCTTTGGTGTCTTCTTCCGTACCAATGGTTACTCCTAAAGCGGTATAGATGTTGCGAATCTCTTCACTTTCCAACGCTTTGTGGTACATCGCTTTCTCTACGTTCAAAATCTTACCTCTTAAAGGAAGAATAGCTTGGAAATTGCGGTCACGTCCTTGCTTGGCTGTACCTCCTGCCGAATCCCCTTCGACCAAGAAAATCTCGCACTTTTCGGGGTCTCTATTGGAACAGTCGGCTAATTTTCCGGGTAACCCACCACCTGTTAAAGGCGATTTACGTTGAACCATATCTCTTGCTTTGCGAGCTGCATGACGAGCTGTAGCAGCAAGAATCACCTTTTCAATGATGATTTTAGCTTCACGTGGATGTTCTTCCAAATAATTAGTTAAGCCTTCGCCCACTGCCTGATCAACAGCACCACTCACCTCTGTGTTTCCCAGTTTGGTTTTGGTTTGTCCTTCAAATTGAGGTTCAGCCACTTTAATGGAAAGCACTGCAGTTAATCCTTCACGGAAGTCATCTCCGGAAACATCAACCTTAACCTTCTCAAGCATCTTGTTGTCTTCGGCATACTTACGAAGAGTACGTGTTAAGGCTCTTCTGAAACCGGCTAAGTGAGTACCTCCTTCAATGGTGTTAATGTTATTTACAAAAGAGTGAATGTTTTCAGCATAGGAAGTGTTGTACATAATAGCCACTTCAATGGGTACATCTTGCTTTTCTGTGTTAACGTAAATTACATCATTAATGAGATGTTCTCTGGATGATTCGATGAATCGTACAAACTCTTTTAATCCTTCTTCCGAGTAGAAAACTTCACTCTTGAATGAGCCATCTTCATTTTTTACTCTCTCGTCTGTGAGTGTAATTTTTAAACCTGCATTCAGATAGGCTAACTCTCTCATGCGAGTAGCTAATGTATCGTAACGATATTCCAAATCCGTGAAAATAGTTCTGTCGGGTTTGAAAGATTGTTTTGTTCCGGTAATATCGGTTATGCCAATTTCCTTTACGTCGTAAAGAGGCTTTCCTTGTTGGTATTCTTGTATGTAAACTTTTCCATTTCTAAACACTTCAGAAGTCATGTGCTCAGATAAAGCATTCACACAAGAAACCCCCACGCCGTGAAGACCTCCGGATACTTTATATGAACCTTTATCAAACTTACCTCCTGCGTGTAATACAGTCATTACCACTTCAAGAGCCGATCTTTGTTCTTTTTCGTGGAAATCAGTAGGAATGCCTCGACCATTATCTTGTACTGTAATTGAATTATCTTCATTTATGTTCAGTTCAATATGGTCGCAATAGCCTGCTAACGCTTCATCAATGGCATTATCAATGACTTCATAAACTAAATGATGCAGACCTTTGGTTCCTGTATCACCAATATACATCGCAGGTCTTTTTCTAACTGCTTCTAGCCCTTCTAATACTTGAATGTTTTGGGCCGAATAATCTTTTTTGTTATTCTGAATTTGCTCTTCAGTCATAGTTTTTTTCCTCTATTTTTTTATCATACAAATATACGAAAAATCTTCAACATAGACAGTGTTTTTATCGTCTAATTTATGTCTGATGTATTAGCATAAGGAGGGATGTATTGTTCTTGTTAAAATAAGCTGTAAACCCCTTAAATATAGTAAAAGCATAGGAGTGGGAACTTGGAGACGAAGCTGTTTTTTTCTTGTTGTAAACTTGTTTTCTTTGCTTCTTTAGAATGGATTAAAGGAATGATTTTTTGAAAGTCAGGAAAACACATTCATTGAGTTAAAATAGTTGTTGCTTTTATAGTGTATTTAATTGGGTTGTAAATTTTATTTCAATATATTTGTTTGTCAAAGACTATCAGGACTATCATTTGAAGTGTTTTGTTTTTTTGATTGATGTTATTTCCTTTTTAAAGCTAAAAATCATGATAACTCATACTAATAATTTCGCTTCAGATGCCACTCGTCTGTCTTCTTATTCCAGCTCTTTAAGTTCAGAATGGAAAGATCGTACACACACTGTTTTTCATAATCATTATATTCTTTCTATTGAGAGTGAAATGGTAGATGCCTCTATAAAAATGCGTCTAAGTGCTGAGAAAATTTTACGTATAGAAGGAGAGTTAGCTGCTATTTTAGACGAATTAAAATAACCTTTATAACTATGAGCCAGATTAAAGATATAGCCTATAATTTTCTTAGGCCGTTCCCGTTATTTTTTGCTGTACTAATCTTTCTTCTTTCTTTAATTATTGTACCAATGTATGGTATAGAGCTTCATAGCTATATGTTGGGGGTTGAAGTTGTTCCCGGCTCCTTTTGGGGGTTATATTATGTTACTATCCCTATACTTATTGGACTAGTTCCATCCTTCTTTTTCTGTAAAACGGCGTATGCAAAAAGTTATTACTACCTTATCGGTTTTTGTCTTACCTTTCCTTTGGCCATCGCTTTTTCCATCTGGTTGTGGGAGCTTATTGGGGTTGTTTTCATGGCTCTTTATTTTCTGCTCTTTCTTGGTTTAATGATTTTAGCGAATGAAGAGGATGATGATAAATATAATTTTTTCTATCTGGTTTTTTATTTTCTTGTGTTCTTGGCCTATTGTCTTTACCGTTTGTTTAAACCACATACACCCGAACTTGATCTACTGGTTTTAGCTGGGTTTGCTTTCGTTTCTTTGCTTCCAAGTATAACTCTTTTATCAGAAACAAGATATAGCTTTGGCTTTTTTATTTCTGTTCCTCTGATGTTTCTCTTTTTTTATATGGTATGGTTTTATTATCTAAGTGATACATTCTTTTAACTAAATAATGATGAGTGAAAATCTGTTTAATAGCGCCAATTTATTTGATTTCTACTTTAAGATTGAGAGAGCACTTACTAGCACAGTTGATGAAAAAACAAATGCTTATAAAAGGGCGTATGATACGCAAATGCGTCAAGCTTCTGAGGTGTCAAAGAAAGCAAATTCTATAAGTCAGAATAAAGAAGCATACAGAACTTATATCTACAATGTTCAAGAAAAGTACAAAGAGGAATTAAGAAATGCTTATACTGTTGATACTAAGAGAATTAAAGATGAAGTAGATAGATATACTTCTAAAATCAATAGGAGGTATGCCGATTTGAAAGATCAGGAGAAATTATATGCCATAGATGAAAAACGGAATATAGAAAGTAAGTTTAATCTCGCTTCTACATTGAAAAGCACCTTTTCCGACAGTATAAAACTTGGTCATAGTGGAAAGTTCTTATCGTTTTTTAGTAAGTTACTTCTAAGTTTATCCTATTTTGCCGGATTCTATTTATTGGCGGACATAGTTGTTACTGCATTGAAGAAAAGTGGTTTCTTCCCCTATGATATAAAGGTCTTACCTATACCCAGTTCAACCATTTCTGAATTAATAATGCTTTTTATCCTTTGTGTAGTGGTATTGGTCGTTATCTTAAATATAATAGATGCATATATTAAAGTATCAAAAGATAGAAAGGAAAAAGAAAGAATAAAAGGAAGCAGTTTGGCCTCTAGACGTAAGGAAATAAAAAAGATAAAGAATGAAATTGACCAAATGGAAAGTCAGTTTGCTACTTTTAGAAAAAACAACTCTTTTTATTTCAAAAATGGAGATAAGTTTAGTGCTCCTTCTTTTGATAATGTTTCTTTTTTAGATTCAATACATCTTAAGGCTCTACATGCTGCAGAGGCGAAAGTGAAAAGAACTTTTGACATTTCGGTGTTTCCTTTAAAGTATAAGTTTGAAATAAAATAAGAGCCTCTTTTATAGTAAAAACAGTCCCACACTTATAAGCGTACCCTATGGCATATTATAAACATAACGACTATCTAAAAGAATTTATGGATTCAATAGATCGTGAAATAGATTCCTTGCACAGTAGATCTAAAACAATCTCTAATTCTGCAGAATCAGAAAGAACAAAGGCTATCCAAGAGATAGCGAATTTTGTTGAAAATAAGAAGCTGGAGTTTCATAATGCTTTTAATAAATTCTATGGTAGTTCTAATCGGGCAATCATTCATAAAACCACCTATTATGCAACAAATAAAGACTCTGTACCCACCAATGTGTGGGTAGAGCCTCAAATGCCTGCAGCAAATGATATACTTACTGAGGCTGAAAGTCGTGTAACTTTACCTGAGCTTTTATTAGGTGATTATGAAGTATTTGATAAGGGAGTTTTAGGTGAAAAACGTTTTTCGAAATACATCAAATGGCAAAGTGCCGATGAATCTGTACCCGGAAATTTCTATATCTCGTTTAATGAAGATCAGCGTAAAGAGGTGGTAAATTTCACCAATGATTTGTTACTACGTCTATTTATGGCTTTCTCTCCCGGAAATTTGACCTTTAGTTTCATCGATCCTTTGTTATCGGGAAATGCCAGTTTCTTTGAAAAAGGATTGGCTGAGGTACCGGAACTATTTAGCCATAATGTGTTTTCTTCCGCCGAGGATATTAGGAAACACATTGAATATTTAATCGGACGTATGGAGTTTGTTTCTCGCACACTTCCTCCCAATACGTCGGCTGTTGCACATTATCAAAATCAGGGAAGAGTAGAAAATGCCTATCACGTACTTGTGGTGTACGATGTTTTTAATTTACGAAGTGCTCTTGGGTTAGACCTTCTAAGACCTCTGATTCTTAATGGTAATAAGTTTGGGGTTTATGTTGTTTTTGTTCAACCTAAAGTGGAAAATGCAAATGACAATAAAATTCTATCTGATTTATTGAATGCCTCATCTATTTTGAGAATAGAAAAGAGAGAGAATCCCAGTGTTTTATATGACATAACCGGTGAAGGTGTTAATCAACAATTCCAACATATAACTTCCGAAAAGAAAAATGATTTAGGCGTCTATTTGGATTCTTTGAATATGGATTCTCCATTGATAAAGAACTATTTTGGATTGCTCAAAGAGGTATTGAAAAAGAAGAAAGAGCAAACTAAACTGACTTTCAATTATGAAAACTTTAAAGATAAATCGTATGTTGAAGGCTATACCGAATTTAATGTTCCCATTGGAGAAGCTGAAGGTCGTTTGTTTAATTTCTCGTTGGATGTAAAAGATCACGTACACACCTTTGCTTTGGGACGTACAGGTTCGGGTAAAAGTGTGTTGCTAAATGCCATTTTAACCTCCTCCGTGTTGAAATATAGTCCTGACTCACTTCAGTTGTACTTAATGGATTTTAAAGAAGGGGGAGCAGAATTTATTGCTTATAAAGGATTACCTCACGTAAGGGCTTTGTTGACTGATAACTCGGACGCTCAAATTGCCCTGGATATTTTACAAGACATTCGTAAACAGATGGAGATTCGGGGAGAGTTGATTGCCGAATATGGAGGCGAACGGAAGAATCTGGAACATTACAATGAGGTGGCTCGTGTTAAGTTGCCTCGTATCATACTGGCTGTCGATGAATGTCATCTGTTGTTTAATGTGAGTAATCATAAAATACAAGAGAAAATCAATGACATCATCTCTTACATAGCAACTCAAGGACGTAGCCAAGGCATTCATCTGTTGTTTGGTACTCAAACGGCTGCAAAGTTGCTTATGCCCGAGAATGTATTCAGTAACTTAACCGATATCTTTGTTTTGCGATCGTATGAGATGGATGCTATGCGTATGTTGGATGGTAGCTCTAAGTTGGTTTCCCAAATAACTAAACCCGGTCAAGCCATCTATAAACACAATAATAATACTACGTTGCTACAACCTTTCTTAGTGGAGAAAGACTATTTGGTGAAATTAATAACTATCGCAAATCAGAAGGCAAGTCAATATGTAGACGAACATAACTTGCAGCTGGAAGATTCTGTGTTCTTTGGTGGAGGGGTACGACCCAGTTTAGAAGAGGTGCAGGAATTTAGTCCACGCGATGCTGTGACTTTAGGTTTAGAGGTGAGTATGCAAGAGGCTCAATACTTATCCATTCCGTTACAACGACGTAATGGAGGTACCAATTTGTTAGTGTTAGGAAACAGAGAGACGTTAGAGGGACAGGCAGAAGAAAATGCGATGCGGGTTTGTTTGGCATCTATTTTAAGTACAATAAACTACTATAAAAGAGTAGATAAGCCATTTGTTATTTACGTTATAAATAAATATGAGGAAGAAGCTTATCAGAGTAAAGTGTTAGCTAAGCTAGCTCAAGACCCTACTAATTGTTTGCACATTATAGAACGAAGAGCAGACACCGAGGCACTATTCGAAAAGCTATCTATTCGAATCAATGGTAATGACGAGCAAGAAACAGAGGTGTTTCTTTATATTTTAGGACAACATCTGTTCCGTGAGTTGAGAAGAAATGAAGTGATGCGAAACTTCAATATAGAGATGAAAGAGGGGGCTTTTTCTGAAAATGATTCTTCTTTTGATCTTCCACTTACTCTAGGTGCTGAGGCTTTACTGGGTATGGCAAATGAAGAGTCTCAGGGGGAAAGGAAAAAACAAATAACCTATAAAGGGGTATTGAATAATATTTTGATTGAAGGCCCGGAGAAAGGAATTCATACCATTATTCAGGTTCCAAAGTTGGAAGACTTGTTGTTTGAGGGAGCCAATCGTACCACTTTGGGGTATTTTGGTTATTTTGTATTGTTGTCAATGTCCAATCTGGATAGTGAGCGAATTACTGAAAACAGAGAGATTACAACAGAGGATTTGTCTACAGAGAATAAAAGAGTTCGTGCCTATTTATACAATGATATGAATTCAAAAACCACTTTGTTTGTTCCTTTTATTTTACCCAACTTATAAAAAAAAATTATGTCAAATGTAAAAGCAACACCGGAAGAATTAAGACGATTTGCTCAAAACCTTAGAGTAATGAGTGGAATTTTGAATGAGAATTTTTCTGTTTTGAAACGGCATGGAGAGCACATCAATGAAACTTGGGGCGACAGTGTAAATCGTCAATTTATGGAGGTGTTTGGTAAGCAATGTAAAGATATCTTCCTGATTGCTGAAAGTATGGATGAGTATTCTCGTTTCATTGATAAAAAAACAGAATTACTAGAACAGTATTTACGAAAAGGTTCACTTTAACAGGTTTGATGTAGATGTCTTCAGTACGTAATGTAAATATAAGTAGTCCTAGTATCTTGAGTCGTTTAGCAAGAGAGATTCATGCATTTCAAGGGGCTTATAAAAACAAATTGAGTCATATACACAATTTGCTATTGCTACGAATGCAAAACTTAGTGAGATTGAAAGATGCAATTGATAGCCGGGTACAAGAGATAGAGGAAGAGCTCTATTATGCTAGACTGGCTTATCAAAACTGTCTGGATGATGCTCATAATGATGATGTGGACGAGTACGATATGGCCAATTATTGTTCTAGTGAACACGATGATGTAAATGAGCTGGAAAATAAGTTAGCGAAAGCAAAGGCAGCTCAAGGAAGTGCTCAATCGTTACTCGACGAAGGGCAGTATTGGTTTAATGTGATGCGTGGAGAGATTCTCAGTTTGCCTAATCATATTGACCCTCTTTGTGATAATGGAGTCAGAACCTTGGATGAGCTTCAAAGTCTGTTAGAGGATTATTTACGTAAGAAAAGCGGTTCTGTATAAATCTTTTTGCCCGTACTCTAATGGAGTGAGTCAGTAATTATTGTACTCTTGACTGTTTCTATCCATAATGCAAAATTAATTCTTTTGGACAGAGTTCAGATTACAGTCTCGAATGTTTGGATTATATCTAAAATCTGAGACCTTTGCACGACAATTCCCCCAAAATACACATGTAATTGCTTGATTAA
>CAZOVL010000083.1:0-12049 GCA_964583185.1 uncultured Bacteroides sp.
TGGATGAGCCAACAAATAATATTGATATATATAGTCAGGAGATACTTACAGATGTGATAAAAAACTACCAAGGAACTCTTATTGTTGTATCTCACGACTCTTACTTTGTAGAGCAAATCGGTCTTGATAAAAAGATTGATTTGTAGGTGATTTTACTCTTATTTTGAGTTTAAGTTATACGAATTCTTTTCCCGGTCTTAGACCTAACCACCTTCGGTCCTAGACCGAGCACCCTTCAGTCCTAGACCGACAGGCCTTCGGTCCTAGACCGATGAAAAATATGTAAAAGCCTTGTTTTAGGCATTCTTAGGGGGCTCTGTTTTTTCTTTATTGCTTACTTAAAATATGCAATCTATTGAGTATTATCTATGCTATTGATGTGAATATTAGATTGATAAAAAAGCCCTCTTAATACTTTCTTCTAAAAAGTTTAAGAGGGCTTTCTTTGAATTATAGTGATAATGACTTATATGATTCCTTGTGACATCATTGCTTTAGCTACTTTCATAAATCCGGCAATGTTTGCTCCTTTTACATAGTTGATGTAACCATTTGGCTCTGTTCCATATTTAACACACGATTCGTGAATGTTTTGCATAATTGATTTAAGCTTTTCGTCCACTTCTTCACTACTCCAGCTTAACTTCATTGCGTTTTGAGTCATCTCTAATCCGGAGACAGAAACACCACCTGCGTTAGAAGCCTTACCTGGGGCATAAAGAATCTTATTGTCTTGGAAAACCTTGATAGCTTCAGGTCTGGAAGGCATATTTGCCCCTTCAGAAACGGCAATAATGCCATTGGCTATTAGTTTTTTTGCATCTTCTTCGTTTATCTCATTTTGAGTGGCAGATGGAAGAGCAATATCTCCTTTTTCACCCCAAGGGCGAGCCCCTTCAACGTATTTGCAGTTGTACTCTTCAGCATATTCACGAATACGTCCTCTGTAAAGGTTTTTTAGCTCCATAATGAAGTCCAGCTTTTCACGAGTAATGCCTTCGGGATCATAAATGTAACCGTCAGAATCGGACATGGTAACCACTTTACCTCCCAACTCAATCACTTTTTCTGCTGTGTATTGAGCCACATTTCCCGATCCTGAAATGAGACAAACTTTATCTTTTATATCTATGTTGCGAGTTTTAAGCATCTCTTGTAAAAAGTAGATGTTACCATAGCCTGTAGCTTCAGGACGAATAAGTGAGCCTCCAAATTCACGGCCTTTTCCGGTGAATGTTCCTGTGAATTCATGGGTTAGCTTTTTTTGCATTCCTACCATAAATCCCACTTCACGTCCACCTACTCCAATATCTCCGGCAGGTATATCTGTATTAGGACCAACAAATTTCCATAGCTCTAACATAAAAGCTTGTACAAAGCGCATTACTTCTCCATGAGATTTTCCTCTAGGTGAAAAGTCTGATCCACCTTTTCCTCCACCCATAGGAAGAGTAGTTAAGGAGTTCTTAAAGGTCTGTTCAAAAGCTAAGAATTTGAGAATGGAAAGGTTTACCGATTCATGAAAACGAATACCTCCTTTGTAAGGGCCAATGGCATTGTTTTGTTGAACACGATATCCCATATTGGTATGTGTTCTCCCTTGATCATCTACCCAAGTAACTCTGAATTGATGAATTCTATCAGGAATACATAAACGTTCAATGAGGTTTTCTTTTTCAAATTCCGGATGTTGGTTGTAAACTTCCTCAATGGAAGTTAGAACTTCTTGGACTGCTTGATGATATTCTGGTTCATTAGGAAACCTTCTTTTCAAATCATCTAAAACTTTACTTGCAATCATTTTCTTTTTTTGTTTAAACTTGTTTCACTTGACAAAAGTAGTCATAAAAAATAAAAAGCGATATCTTTCTTTAAGAAAAATATCGCTTTATGTGTAAAAAAGATTGTTTATGTGTGTAAATTAAAGATTATTGTTCTTTTTTGTCTCTGTAATTTTTATAAATTGGAATCCAAATAAGTAAAGAAGCTATCACGATGGATAGCACAGTGGGTCCATTTATAGTTTCGGCAGATGAGAAAATAATAAAACAAAAAGCTGCCCAAAGCAAAATAATACAGATAACCTGGAAACGAGATAATTTTCTTTTTTTTCCACCTTTATACATCGATCTTTTTTATTTGTTTGTTTTTTTAAGCACAATGGCATCTACCGCTGCAACTGCAGTAATATTCACAATGTCTCTTACTGAACTTTCAATGTCGGTAAAGTGAATGGGCTTATTTAATCCCATTTGAATAGGTCCAATATGATCAGTTCCACTCATTGCTTTAATTAGTTTGTATCCTGTGTTAGAAGAGCTCAAAGTGGGGAATATTAATGTGTTTACTTGTTTGCCTTTTAAGCGAGTAAATGGGTACTTAGCATCACGTAGTTGTCCGTCCATCGCAAAGTTAACTTGCATCTCTCCGTCAATAGCTAAGTCAGGATAGTGCTCTTGCATATAAGCCACAGCATTACCTACTTTCACCGGACTACCTTCTTTGTCCGATCCAAAGTTTGAATAGCTCAGCATAGCCATAACCGGAGTGTGATTAAAGAAACGTACCGTGTGAGCTGATAGCTTAGCGATATCAATCAAGGTATCAGTATCCGGATGTCTGTTAATTAAAGTGTCAGCCAAAAAGAAAGTACCTTGTTTGGAGTTTAATATGTGCATAGTTCCAAAGTGTGAATGCCCCTCACGGATGCCAATTACTTCTTTAGCTACGTTTATGGTATCTGTGTATTTGGTGTAAACCCCTGTAATAAAGGCATCTGCTTCTCCTGTTTCAACCATCATCATACCAAAGTAATTGCGGTCGAACATTTTATCTAGTGCTTCATCAAAGTTGATACCTCCTCTTTGTTTCTTTTCTGCTAAAATTTTTGCATAGTGATCTCTGCGTTCGGCTTGCTCATCTTCACGTAAGTTGATGATTTCAATGCCTTTAAGGTCTAACTGAAGTTCTTCTGCTTGTTTCTTAATGCGTCTTTCATTACCTAAAAGGATAGGCTTACAGATTCTTTCATTTCTAGCTTCTACTGCCGCTTTAAGCATATTTGTGTGGTTTCCCTCAGCAAAAACAATGCGTTGTGGGTCTTTGCGAGCAGTGTCGTAAAGTTGTTGAATCATTTTCGATTCGTAGCCCATTAATTCACGTAGATGAAGCTCATACTCATCCCAGTTCTCAATGTTTTTTCTAGCTACTCCGCTATCCATTGCGGCCTTAGCTACAGCCATTGATACTTCTGTAATTAAACGAGGATCAACGGGTTTTGGAATGAAATAGCTAGGTCCAAAGATTAATGTATTTACTTTGTACGTATCATTAACCACATCGGGTACGTGTTTCTTGGCCAGATTAGCAATGGCGTATACTGCAGCAATTTTCATCTCTTCGTTAATTGCTTTTGCATTGGTGTCCAAAGCTCCACGGAAAATATAAGGGAAACCAATCACATTATTGATTTGGTTAGGATAGTCACTTCTTCCTGTAGCCATAATAACATCAGGACGTGCTGCCATTGCTTCTTCGTACGAAATTTCGGGTATAGGGTTAGCTAAAGCAAAAACAATGGGGTTTTCGGCCATACCACGAATCATATCTTGTGAAACGACGTTTCCTTTAGACAGTCCCACAAATACATCGGCACCACGCATAGCCTCTTCCAATGTATGTACTCCTTGTCTATCTGTTGCAAAATACGATTTTTGTTCGTTTACCCCTTCGCGACCTTTGTAAATAACGCCTCTACTGTCTAACATTAAAATGTTTTCCAGTTTGGCACCCAAAGAGATGTATAATTTAGTACAAGAAATGGCTGAAGCACCTGCTCCATTAACCACAATCTTAGCCTCTTCAATTTTCTTTCCTGTAATTTCCAATGCATTGATTAAACCGGCAGCAGAGATAATTGCTGTACCGTGTTGGTCATCGTGCATAACAGGTATATCCAGTTCTTTTTTAAGACGATCTTCAATTTCGAAACACTCAGGAGCTTTAATGTCTTCCAAGTTGATTCCTCCAAACGTAGGAGCTAAAGATTTTACTATTTCAATGAATTTTTCAGGGTCTTTCTCATCAATCTCAATGTCAAAAACATCAATCCCTGCATAAATTTTGAATAAAAGTCCCTTTCCCTCCATTACGGGCTTACTGGCTAAGGAACCTATGTCTCCCAATCCTAGTACTGCTGTACCGTTTGATATAACAGCCACCAAATTACCTTTAGCGGTATATTTATAAGCATCTTGAGGATTTTTCTCAATTTCAAGACAAGGTTCAGCTACTCCGGGTGAGTAAGCTAACGATAAGTCTCTTTGCGTACGATATGGTTTAGTTGGGATTACCTCTATTTTTCCGGGTTTGCCCTCAGAGTGATAGAGTAGAGCACTCTCTTTTATTGATTCTTCCATGTTATTAATTAGGTTTTTTTTATGATTATGTTTCTCTTTTGTAAGTTTACAAAAATAGCAAAATATGCTAGAGAATCGTAAGATTAAATTTTAATTTTCAGTAAAAAAGGGTTTCTATCAATTAATTCGTATGAAAAAACAAGTTTTATTCTTCATTTTGTTATCCTGTGGTCTTTTAAAGGAAAGAGAGTGAATTGTTAGGTGGTTCTCATTATACCTTTTATTTTTGTAGTTGGATTAAAGGATTGGTATTGAAATGCAAAGAAAAGGATTTTATCTGTTTTTTATTTTATGTGGTTTTCTGCTTTCACTGTATGGTCAGGAAGTAAAAGATAAACCCAAGGAAGGAGAGGGTATTTATGCTTTTTTGAAAAGGCATAACCGCTTGGATAAGAAACATTACCAAGCCTTTATTGAATTGAACAAAGATAAATTGGGGAAATCATTGGAGTTGAAGAAACATCATACATACATTTTGCCCTCTTTGAATGTCGAAACCAGTCCAAATACAGTCAGTGAAGCTTCCTCTGCATCTACCGAGTGGAAAGTTCCTCTTTTTGGAAAAGCAGAAGAGCGTGTAGAGTTGTTGAATAATCAATTAAAAGGAGCTTGTTTCTATGTGGTTAGTGGTCACGGTGGTCCTGATCCCGGTGCTATTGGTAAAATGGGAAAACATCAGTTACACGAAGATGAGTATGCTTATGACATTGCTTTGCGTTTGGCTAAAAACTTGATGCAGCAAGGCGCTAAAGTACACATCATTATACAGGATGCAAAAGACGGAATTCGCAACGATCGTTACCTTTCAAGAAGTAAACGGGAAACCTGTATGGGGGAACAGATACCATTAAATCAGTTGGCCCGATTGAAACAAAGAGCAGAGAAAATTAATCAGCTTTACACTACCGATAAAAATAAATACACCTATTGTCGATCTATTTTTATTCATTTGGACAGTCGCAGTCAAAACAAACAGATGGATGTGTTTTTCTATTATGCACCGAAAAGCCAGCTGGGAGAACGATTAAGTAATGAAATGAAAAATACATTTGCTTCAAAATATGATACCCATCAACCCGGTAGAGGATTTACCGGAACAGTCAGTTCCAGAAGTCTCTATGTATTAACGAAAACACAGCCTGTTGGTTTGTTTGTGGAGTTGGGAAATATTCAAAATCAGTTTGATCAAAGACGATTTATATTGAGTTCTAATCGTCAGGCTTTAGCTAATTGGTTGGCTTTGGGTTTACTTAATGATTATAAGAAAGGCAAATAGCCCTATGATTGATGAGAAAGAAGTAGCAGAAATTCAATCGCTATTAGTGCGTTGTTCTTCTGCAATGGATAAACGGTTTGTTCAATCGTATCAAATTTTGAAAGAAGTTTTGACTCGTATTTGTTGGCATGCGTTAGATGAAAAAATGGATGGAGCTTTTACTTTAACGGAGCAACTCTCTTTTTTATATAATCAATATCATATCTCTCTAACTTTGCAGAAAGGAATTCATCAATTTCGTTTAACTTGTTTTTCTGTTTTGAATAAAGAGAATGAGGTAACGGAGGGAGAAAGAGAGCTTCTTTTGAGTAGAGATGTAGAGGTGTTGACGGAGTTGTTTTCTTTGGTTATACTTCATCTGGAATCAAGCGAGGAGAATGATGGGGGCTTAACGAATAGAGCTACTGATATACCATCAAAAATCAGACGTTTGCGTGTTGTTTTTCACGCTAAGGATGAAGAATACCTGTATGTAGAGCCTGTTGACTATGTTTGTTCTGAGTTGCAACAAGTAAGAATTAAAGACCTCGATTCCTTTGCGGAATCTTTGGATCTGCTTTGGAAGGGTGTTCAGCTGAATCTTCTTTGGGTAACCATAGATGTGGAAACAGGGCATCTGCTTCCTGAGTTAATCGTTGTAGAACCCGATTATTTAATTGACATCAGTACATTGGCCGAGTGTTATAGGCCTTATGGTGCTCATCCTTTCAATTATATTTTAAGTAAGTTAACCCCCATATCAAATGCCTTGCCTATCCTGCTGGGAAACATTGTCAATCTTTTTTTGGATGAGTGGGTATATTCTGAAGATAAGCCGGATTATATTGATTGTATGATGAAAGCTTTTCGAATGTATCCGTTGGAGTTAGCTGCTTGTAAGGATTTGAAAAACCCCGCAAAAGAACGTGAGTTTGCTCAGAATTGTAAGATGCATTTTGAACATATCGGTTATTTGTTGCAAAATGAGTTTTCCGATGATGCGTATCGTTTGGATAGAAATGATGCCGTTTTGGAACCCTCTTATATTTGTGAAAGCCTCGGGCTACAGGGGCGTTTGGACTATATGCAACGTGATCACTCGGCCTTGATTGAGATGAAGTCGGGCAGAGCGGATGAATTTACTTTGAGAAATAAGGGAGAAATACTACCTTATGAAAATCATCGCATACAAATGTTGCTCTATTTGGCCGTTTTGCAGCTGTTAAAGGTCGATGGTGAAGCAACACAAGCCTATTTGCTTTACACTAAATATCCTAAACTTTACCCCTCATCTCCTTCATGGGGAGCCATTAAAAGTGCCATTAATTTGCGAAATCAAATTGTGGCTTATGAACATTCCATTCATAGAGAAAATGAAGTGGAATTTACCCAAAACGTGTTTAAAGAAATACAACCCACCACACTTTGTACGTTACAGGTGAATGAGAAGTTTTGGAAGCAATACCTGTTACCTCCTATTGAAGCTTTTACAAAGAACATTGAGCAATTAAGTGTTTTAGAAAAAGCCTACTTCTATCGTTTGTATAATTTCATAACCAAAGAGCTTTATCTGTCTAAATCAGGGGAGTTGAATTATTCCCGATTCTATGGTGCCGCTTCATTGTGGCTGTCTCCTTTTATGGAGAAGGTAGATCGGGGAGAAATATTATATGATTTGAAAATCCTTTCAAATCACGCAGCTGAAGCACGAAAAGCTTTTGTTGAACTAGCTCGTCCTCAAAAAGAAAAGAAAGAACCGGAAAGTTTGCCTAATTTTCGTTTAGGCGATGCAGTTGTTCTTTATGAGCGAAACAATGCGAAAGACAATGCTACGAATCAACGGGTGTTTAAGGGGAATATATGTCTTTTGACTACTACAACAATCACAATACGCTTGCGAGCTTCTCAGAAAAATGAAGCAATTCTTCCTTCAGATAGTTTGTATGCTGTGGAGCACGACACAATGGATGTGGGGTTTCGGAATATGTTTCAGGGGTTGCACTATTTCTTAACGGGTAGTCCGTCTCGGCGAAATTTACTGCTAGGACAACGTCCACCTCGATTTGATTCATCATACGCTGAGAGAATTCGGAATGCGGCAGATGATTTTGAGCGATTAGCTTTAAAAGCTTTAGCCGCTGAAGACTATTTCTTGGTAGTTGGACCTCCGGGAACCGGAAAAACCTCAAGAGCATTGCGTCGTATGGTGGAGCGGTTCTATGAAAAGGAAACCAATCAAATATTATTGATGGCATATACCAATCGGGCAGTGGATGAAATATGCAAGGCTTTGGATTCTATTGATCCCTCCATTCATTATATTCGTATTGGTTCAGAGTTGTCTTGTCACGAAGATTATAGGGATCAGCTGATTGAGAACCAGTTGGAAGGTTGTAAGAATCGTAAACAGGTAAGCTCTATCATTCAGAAATGTAGAGTTTATGTAGGAACCGTCTCTTCTTTGGTGGGAAAGAGCGACTTGTTTGAGTTAAAGCAGTTTGATGTTGCCATTATTGATGAGGCTTCACAAATTCTGGAGGCCCAGTTATTAGGCGTATTAATGGCTTGTAATGAAAAAGGAGAAAGTGCCATTCGTAAGTTTGTAATGATTGGTGATCATAAACAGTTGCCAGCCATTGTTTTGCAGAGTGCTGAAGATGCTGAAGTAAAGGAAGAAGAGTTACTTGGAGTAGGCATTCGAGATTTAAGAGAATCACTCTTTGAGCGATTATATGCCAATGCTCCTCTTGAGGCGGTCGATTTACTACGTAAGCAAGGTAGAATGCATCCTGAAATTGCCGACTTCCCCAATCGTTCTTTTTATGATGGTAAGCTGGAGAGTTTGGGGTTGCCTCACCAAGTAAACTCATTGTCGCTACCACTAAATGGCTGCTGTTCATTCTTAAGAGAGCGAGCTGTGTTTATACCCTCTCAGGTAGAGGAAGAGGCGTTGTCATCAAAAGTGAATTTTTCAGAAGCACAGATTGTTTCTCGGCTTGTTTATGATCTGTATCGTTATTCCTCCTCGGGTTTTAATCCCCATCAAACGTTGGGAGTTATTACCCCGTTTCGCAGTCAAATTGCTTTAATAAAGAATGCCATTGCCCAGTTGGGGATTGACGATTTAAATGCTATTCTAATAGATACTGTGGAACGTTTTCAAGGTAGTGAACGAGATATTATTATTTACTCTTTTTGTGTGAATAATGTTTTTCAGCTGAATATGCTACCTAATATGATGCAAGAGGGAGATGTTTTTGTAGATAGAAAACTAAATGTAGCTTTAACACGAGCCAGAAAACAGCTTTTTATTACTGGCGTTGAGCCTTTACTTAGACAAAATAAAATATATGCCCGGTTGATTGATTCTATGTTTTATTTTCAAGATAGAGAATAAAAAAGGATGAGAATCAATTGATCTCATCCTTCTCTGTATAGAATGTTTATGTAATTGTTCGTTAAGAATTAACGATTACCATATCCTCCTCTGTTACCACCTCTGTTAAAAGGACGGTCTCTTCTTGGTTCACGAGGTTTAGCTTCTGATACCGCTATTTTTCTTCCTTCATATTCCACTTCGTTTAATTCAGCAATTGCTTTGTTTGCTGCTGCATCATCTTCCATTTCAACAAAACCATAACCTTTAGATCTTCCTGTTTGACGATCAGTAATAACTTTTGCTGAAGAAACTTCACCATACTCTTGAAAAAGATCTAATAAGTCTGCATCTGTAATGCTATAGCTTAGACCTGCAATAAAAATGTTCATTGTCAATAAAATAAATTGTTAATAAAGTAATTTGTACAAAAAACGAATGAGCATTATCGTAAAATACGCAGACTAATCTAAAATTTGTGAATTGAAGAAGCGTGAATATTGTTATAAAGACCCATATCTTGGGTGTAAAATTAGTTATAAATATCTCACTTCCACCACAAAAGATGGATTATTTTATAATTTTTACTTCTATTGCACTTAATCCTTTACTATTTCGTTCAAGCTTGAAAGTAACCTGATTGTTTTCTTTAATTTCCGGATCACTATTGCTAATGTGGAAGAAATATTTATTTACACTAGTTAGGTCTTTTATAAACCCAAAACCTTTCTTCTCATCAAAGAACTCAACTCTTCCTGTTAAATCTTGATTTTCGTCTACTTCTTCTTTTTTAGGAACAGATATTTCAATATCCTCCATTTCAATCTCCTCTACTTTAGTTTCATCAGGTGGCGTATCAGTAATCATTCCATTTTCATCTACATATGCAATCATATCATCGAATGTACTGGTTGGGTTATTTTTACGCTCTTCTTTTCTTTGTCTTTTTTCTTTTCTTTTCTGCTGTTTGTTTTTTTCTATTTCTCTTTTGTTGTATGAGTTGGATTTTGCCATATTATATTATTATTTTTTATAAGTTTTAGTTGTTAGCAATAGGAAGTGTTCTTTGGGTTAGCTTTTGGATGTCTCTAAGCATTATACGCTCATCTTGAGAGCAGAAGGTTAAGGCTGTTCCTTTGTTCCCAGCTCTACCTGTCCGTCCAATTCGGTGAACATAGGTTTCAGCCACATCGGGCATATCATAGTTGATGACTAGCTCAAGGTTATCAATATCTATTCCTCTGGCAGCAATATCGGTGGCAATAAGAACACGAGTCTCTTTCTGTTTGAAGTTTGACAAGGTGCGTTGTCTCACGTTTTGTGATTTGTTTCCGTGAATAGCTTCACTTTTAATACCTGACTTACTGAGTGTTCTAGCTATGCGGTCGGCTCCGTGTTTTGTTCTGGAGAAAACCAATACCGATTGACTTTTCTCTTTTTTAAGTAGGTCTATCAACAAGTTTCTTTTCTCGGGTTTTTCAACAAAGTAAATGTATTGTTCAATGGTGTCTACTACAGACGACTCCGGAGTTACTTCCACTCGAACCGGATTGTGTAGTATGGAACGGGAAAGCTTGGATATGGATACCGGCATTGTGGCTGAAAAGAAAAGCGTTTGCTTCTTTGGGGGAAGTTTGGGTAATAACTTCTTTATATCGTGTATAAACCCCATATCTAACATTCTATCGGCCTCATCTAGTACGAAGTGACGTATAGTGTTTAAGTGAATAAAACCTTGCCCCATTAAGTCCAATAAGCGTCCGGGGGTAGCAACTAGAATATCTACTCCGGCTTTTAATTCCATAACTTGTGCATTTTGTTTAACTCCACCAAAAATAACACAATGGCGAATGGAGGTATATTGGGTATAGTCTTTTAGACTTTCATTGATTTGAATAGCAAGTTCACGCGTTGGTGTTAAAATTAAAGCTTTAATTCCTTTTTGTGAACGATTTTTTTTATCCAAATAGAGTTGTTGTATGATGGGGAGTGAGAAGGCGGCTGTTTTGCCTGTTCCTGTTTGAGCTAATCCTAAGATGTCTCTGTTTTCTAATGCCGGAAGAATGGCTTGTTGCTGTATTGGGGTGGGAGATGTATATCCTTTTTCGTTTAATGCCTTTAATATAGGCTCAATAATTCTTAAGTCTTTAAATGTCATGTATTTTAGTTAGGCTGATACATTTTTAATGTAGTAGCAGATAAATAAGATAAAATTTGTTTTAACAGATGGTGAAGGAAGAACTGTGAAGTAGAACCAATACAAAATGTTTAATGGCGTAAAGATAGTGAAAACATCTTATTTAACCTTGTGATTTTGTGATTCTTAAAATCAAGGGGTAGTTATTTAACGCTGAATAACAAAAGAATCGCATCAGTTGCTTTTCTTATTTGATGCAATTACAATGAAACGAAGTTAGTGAATGCTGTTTACTACTGCTTTTTCTGTTCTTGCAAAAAGCTCAAAAAAGGGAGCGTCTTGAACGTGAATTGGATCGTGAATAATGAGCTCAATTTTATTGCCTATGGGTAGTGGAAAGCTACCCCATTGAGCCATTTTCCAGGAGTTATTAATGGTTACGGGTACTATATAAGCAGAAGGGGCATATTTTGTTAGTATTTTAAGTCCGTTTTCAGCAAAAGGAATGGGTTTTCCTGTCTTACTCCGGGTACCTTCAGGAAAGATTACTGCCGATCGTTTATGCTCCTCAATGTATAAAGCCATATCCTTGATGGCTGAAAGTGCTTGTTTCCCATTTTTTCTATCAATTAAAACTGATCCACCGTGTGTCAGGTTATATGAAATACTGGGTATTCCTTTTCCTAATTCAATTTTGCTAATAAATTTGGGGTGAACCTTTCTAAGAAACCAGCCTATGGCAGTGATGTCATAAAAACTCTGGTGGTTAGCTGCAATAATGAGAGGTGCATTTGTGGGAAGTTTCTCTCGGTTTAATACTTTGTACCTTGTTCCTAATACATAGGTGTTGGCAACTAAAAAAA
>CAZOVL010000084.1:0-11855 GCA_964583185.1 uncultured Bacteroides sp.
TGGAAGAAAAATTCATTTTAGCATTAGACGCAGGAACAACAAGTTCCAGAGCAATCGTGTTCGACAAAGAGGGGAAAATCCGCTCAGTAGCACAAAAAGAGTTCAAGCAACATTTTCCCAAAAGCGGATGGGTAGAACATTGCCCAAATGAGATTTGGTCGTCACAAGCAGCTGTTGCAGCAGAAGCCATTACTCAAATTGGGCTAAACGGAAAAAACATCGCCGGAATAGGTATCACCAACCAGCGTGAAACTACCATTGTGTGGGACAGAAAAACAGGAGAGCCAGTATATGCAGCTATTGTATGGCAAGACAGAAGAACTTCAGAATACTGTGATCAATTGAAAAATGAAGGTTTACTTTCATACATAAGAGAGAAGACAGGATTAATGATTGATGCTTATTTTAGTGCAACCAAAATACGTTGGATTTTAGACAATGTAGAAGGTGCTAGAGATAGAGCGGAAAAAGGGGAACTTGCCTTTGGAACGGTAGATTCTTGGCTTGTATGGCAATTAACTCGTGGAGAACAACACGTAACCGATGTTTCCAATGCCTCGCGCACAATGCTATTCAACATCAACACATTGGAATGGGACAAAGATTTACTCAAACTCTTTAATATTCCAGAAAGTTTAATGCCTAAAGTATGTGCATCAAGCGAAGTATATGGACATACAAAAACCACTATTTTCGCAAGCAAGGTTCCTATTTCAGGTATTGCAGGCGACCAACAAGCAGCACTATTTGGGCAAATGTGTACCGAAGAGGGTATGACAAAAAATACTTACGGAACAGGCTGTTTTATATTAATGAATACCGGAGAAAAACCTATACTTTCGAAAAACAACCTAGTAACTACCATTGGATGGAAAATTGATGGAAAAGTAACTTATGCTTTAGAAGGTAGTATTTTTGTTGGAGGAGCTATAGTTCAGTGGTTACGCGATGGATTGAAAGCAATCACCTCTTCTTCTGAAGTAGAGAAGTTAGCATTAACCGTTCCTGATAATGGAGACGTTTATTTTGTCCCTGCTCTTACAGGTCTGGGTGCTCCACATTGGGATCAATACGCACGTGGTACTATTGTTGGTATTTCTCGCGGAACTGAAGTAGGACACATTGCTCGTGCTGCACTAGAAGGCATTGCTTTCCAAACAATGGATGTAGTAAACGCTATGGCCCTTGATTCTGGAGTTGCACTAAAACAACTACGAGTTGACGGAGGTGCTTCAAACAACAACTTATTAATGCAATTCCAAGCCAATTTACTTCAAAAAGAGGTTATTAGACCACAAACAACAGAAACAACAGCTTTAGGTGCAGCCTATCTTGCTGGATTAGCTGTAGGGTTCTGGAAAGATTTGGATGAAATCAAAAAGCAGTGGTACATTGATAAAAAATTCATCCCTAACGGCGGTAACCAAATTACTGAATACAAAGAAAAATGGGCAGATGCAATAAAACGCTCACTTAACTGGATAAAATAAAACAAACCTCTAATACTATAAAAAAATGGAACAAGCATTATTATACGAATTCTTTGGAACAGCCCTTATGATACTATTAGGACTAGGTGTAGTTGCAAACGTACTTTTAACAAAAACTAAAGGAAATGGAAGTGGCTGGGTAGTAATTACTATAGCATGGGGTTTCGCGGTTTTCATTGGCGCATATGTAGCAGCCCCTTCAGGAGCCCACCTAAACCCATCAGTAACATTAGGACTTGCATTAGCAGGAAAATTTGAAGGTAATATAATCGGCTATATCATTGCTCAAATGTTAGGAGGAATGTTTGGGGCTGTATTAATGTATCTATTTTACAAAAATCATTTTGACGCAGAAGAAGATGCAAACTTAAAACTCTTCTCCTTTGCTACAGCTCCTGAAATTAGATCTTCATTAGTCAATCTATTCAGTGAGTTTCTTGCGACTTTTGTTTTAGTTATGGGTATTTTATTTGCAGGACAATCTGGAATAGCAGGACCTCTACCTGTCGGTATAGTTATCATAGCTATAGGTATGTCACTAGGAGGTACAACAGGATATGCAATGAATCCAGCACGTGATTTAGCACCACGTATCATACACTTTTTACTTCCAATTAAAGGTAAAAGAGACAGCGACTGGAAGTATGCATGGGTACCATTTGTTGGACCACTACTAGGTGGATCTTTGGCTGGTTTTATTTATGCTCTTATAGGACTTTAACTAAAAACTTCAATAATAATTTTAGTATATACAATTATGAAATCAAAAACACGCATACTGTTAACTTTAACTATACTACTTTTTTCAATTTCACTAGCTGCACAACAAGAGAAGAATGTACCAATCGGTTTCAATCTTCAACTTAAGAACATGCACCTTTGGAGAGGATTACAAGTATCTAATGAGGTTACCCTAGGTTCAGATCTTTATTTTACAGATAAAAACCAAGCTTTCAAACTCGGAATTTGGGGTGGTGCCGGAATTAGTGGTAAATACAAAGAGTTCGACTATTATGCATCTTATCAACACAAAGGTTTTCAAATATCTGTTTGGGATATTTACAACTTTTCAAAAGATGCTACATATAACAATAGTGAAGTATTCAACTATAAAGCACATGAAACCGGACACTTCGTGGACGTTTCTGTTGGATATACACTTCAAGGCAAATTTCCTCTTAGCCTAAGTTGGTCAACAGTAATCTTCGGTAGAGACAGAGGGGCAACCAATAAAGAAAACTTATATTCTACTTATGTATACGCTAGCTATCCAATTCTTAAAGATAAGTTTATTGATTTAGAAGTAGGACTAGCAGGTGCTTTTGCTCTTAATCCTGAAGATGGAACATCAGCAAACTTTTACGCTAGCAGTGCCGGAATAGTAAATATAAGTTTAACAGCAAGTAAGAAACTAGAATTTGGAAAATACACACTCCCTGTTTCAGTAATGGGAATGTGGAATCCAAAAGGGAACAATGCAAACTTACAAATCGCTCTTGATCTTTTAACATTCTAGGATAAAGATTAATTAACTCAGTATAAAATCGAAAGAATATCAATTATTAATAAATAAGATGCCTTTCTAAAGCAAGAAGTGAGAGAAAGAAAACAAAAAAAGAACCATAGAGATAATCCTCTCAAAGAAAAGTTTCGAATAAAAGAAATAAAGTTTCGTTTATGTTTTGATATTCTTTCGATTTGTACTATTTTTGACTTGGTAACTTAATAATATAATGGCGGCTATGAATTCAGAAAACAACAAAACATTCGATGTAATTATCATCGGAGGTGGAGCAACTGGTGCTGGTGTAGCTAGAGACTGCGCCCGAAGAGGACTAAGCACGGTTTTATTAGAGCGGTTTGATATCGCTACTGGTGCAACAGGAAGAAATCACGGACTTTTACATAGTGGAGCACGATATGCTGTTACTGACAGAGAGTCTGCTGAAGAGTGTATCAAAGAGAATATGATACTCAAAAAAATAGCAAGTCATTGTATAGAAGAAACCAATGGATTATTTTTGAGCCTTCCTGAAGACGATCTGGGATTTCAAAAGACTTTTATAGAAGCTTGCACTACCGCTGGAATTAAAGCGGAAATTATTGATCCTAAAGAGGCTTTACGACTAGAGCCTTCTGCAAACCCAACAATGATTGGAGCAGTGAAAGTACCTGACGGATCAGTAGACCCATTTAGATTAACTGCTTCTAACATACTAGATGCAACAGACCACGGTGCAAAAACTTATACCTATCACGAGGTAACCTCACTTCTCATTGAACAAGATAAGGTTGTAGGTGTAGAGTGCTACTCACATAGAGAAAAAACAACTAAGACTTTATATGCTTCAATCATAGTAAATGCATCGGGTATTTGGGGGCAACATATATCTGAAATGGCTGGAGTAAAAGTTAGAATGCTACCATCCAAAGGATCTCTTCTAATCTTTGGACATCGTGTTAACAATATGGTACTTAACCGATGTAGAAAACCTGCCGATGCAGATATCCTTGTTCCTGGAGACACTATTTCTTTGATTGGTACTACTTCCATAAAAATACCATACGAGGAAATAGACAATATGATTGTTACTCCGGATGAGGTTGACTTATTAATCAAAGAAGGAGAAAAACTGGCACCAAGACTAGCTCAGACCCGCATTTTACGAGCTTATGCAGGAGTCAGACCACTAGTTGCTTCGGATAATGACCCAACAGGTCGTAGTGCTAGTAGAGGTATTGTTTTATATGATCATGCTGAAAGAGATGGCCTGGAAGGATATATTACCATTACAGGTGGGAAATTAATGACTTATCGTTTAATGGCAGAATGGGCTACCGATTTAATCTGTAAAAAGCTCAATGTATCAGCCAAATGTACAACTGCTACAGAAAAACTTCCCGGCTCAAGAGAGAGCATAGAAGAAATTACAAAAAAAATAATAAACATTCCTCTTACACAAAGAAATTCAGCAATATATAGACACGGGGATTTAGCTGAAAATCTATCAAGCAACGAAATAAATGACACAGGACTTGTTTGTGAGTGTGAGGGTGTTTCTGTAGGAGAGGTAAAATTTGCCCTTGATCATTTAAATGTAAACAACTTGGTAGATCTTCGCAGAAGAACACGAGTAGGAATGGGTACGTGTCAAGGTGAATTATGTGCTTGTAGAGCTGCAGGTCTTCTTGAATCGAAAGGGAAATTTTGTTCTAGAGGAGCAAAGAGAGATTTGGTTTCTTTTTTAGATGAACGTTGGAAAGGAATTTATCCCGTTGCACTAGGAGACACATTGCGTGAGAGTGAATACACTTCATGGGTATATGAAAGTGTTTGTGGATTAGATCCAGAGGTTGTAAATACACATAAAGGTTGAATAAGCTAAATTATAGATCATGAAATTTGATACAGTTATTATAGGAGGAGGTTTATCAGGATTAATTTGTGGCATCAGTTTATCTAAAAAAGGTCAGCGTTGTGCCATAATTTCATCCGGACAAAGTGCATTACATTTTTCATCCGGTTCTTTCGATTTACTAAATAAGCTCCCTAATGGTGAAGAGGTTTCTAATCCTCTTTTAGCGATAGATACTTTTATTGAACAACAGCCAAAACATCCTTACGCTAAGCTAGGAACAGAAAAATTCAAAGCTTTAACACAAGAGGCTATTGCTCTTTTCAAGGATTTAAATATTCCGGTAGTTGGTAACACAGAAAAGAATCATTATCGAGTTACCCCAATGGGAACACTTAAACCCACATGGCTTTCACTTAAAGGTTGTGCTGTCATTGATGAAAAAGATAAATTACCATGGAAAAAGGTCTCTATTTTCAACATAGATGGCTTTTTAGATTTCCAACCTCAGTTTATAGCTGATGAGTTTTCCAGACTAGGAACTGATAGCAGCATCCAAATATTTGATTTTGAGCCACTCTCACATTTAAGACGCAATCCTAGCGAGATGCGCTCAACAAACATAGCTAGGGTTTTGGATAAACACATTGAGGAATTAAGTGAAATAATTAATCAAAAATCGAATGATAGTGAGGTAGTTCTTTTCCCTGCATGCATTGGATTAACCAGCAATGCTGTTTACAAATTAAAAGAGCTAGTAAGTAAACCCATACTACTAATTGCAACAATGCCTCCATCAATAGTGGGAATCCATACACAACAATATTTACACGACTACTTTATTAGTTTAGGTGGAGTCTATATGCTTGGAGATAATGTAATGAAAGCCGATGTGGAAGACAATAAAGTGAAACGCATATATTCTTATAATCACGGAGACATTCCTTTTAGTGCTGATAATTTTGTGTTAGCCACAGGAAGTTACTTTAGCCAAGGATTAATAGCCACTTCAGATTGCATTTATGAACCGATTTTTGATTTAGATATTGACTATGCTACCAATCGTACTGAATGGTATTCAGAAAATATGTTTGAAGCACAAAACTATCAACGCTATGGCGTAAAAACAGACAATCAATTCAAAGCTGTACACAAGGGAAAAGCAATGGATAACCTCTATGTTTCAGGAGCCATTCTTGAAGAATTCAATCCCATAAAAGAAGGATCAGGAGCCGGGGTTTCTATATTAAGTGCATTAGAAATCAGTCACACAATTTCACAAAAATAGAAAGGGAAAAAGATGAATATTCAACAACATAATATAAGCACTAATAATTTTGAACAATGTATTAAGTGCACGGTTTGTACCGTTTATTGCCCTGTTTCAGCTGTTAACCCTGATTTCCCCGGACCTAAACAGGCAGGTCCTGATGGTGAACGTCTACGACTTAAAGACGCTGATTTTTATGATGAAGCACTAAAGTATTGTATGAACTGTAAACGATGCGAAGTAGCTTGTCCTTCTAATGTTAAAATTGGAGACATCATACAGTCTGCACGTATCAAACACAGCAAGAAAAGACCTAAAGTCAGAGATTTCATCTTAGCAAATACAGACTTGGTAGGTACACTGGCAACTCCTTTTGCACCTATTGTAAACACTACTCTAGGTTTAAAACCCGTAAAAGCCATTTTAGATGGTGTTTTTAAGATTGATCATAGAAGACAATTCCCCAAATACTCTTTTGGAACTTTTGAAAGTTGGTATAAGAAACAAGCTGACAAGCAAAAAACATTTAAAGATCAGGTAAGCTATTTTCACGGATGTTATGCAAACTACAACAATCCTTCACTAGGAAAAGATTTAGTTAAGGTATTCAATGCTTTGGGCATAGGAGTTCAATTGTTGAAAAATGAAAAGTGTTGTGGTGTAGCCTTGATATCCAATGGATTTATCAATCAAGCAAGAAGACAAGCAAAAGTTAACATAGCCTCAATCAGAGAATCTGTTCTTGAAAAGAAAATTCCTGTTGTTGCCACCTCTTCATCATGTACTTTTACCATAAGAGATGAATATCCACACTTGTTAGATGTTGAAACAAGTGATATAAGAGACCAAGTAGAACTTGCAACACGCTATATTTACAGATTATTATCCAAGACAGACATTAAGTTAAAATTAAGCGACAAAAAAATAAAGGTGGCTTACCATACCCCGTGTCATATGGAAAAACTAGGCTGGTCATATTACTCCATTGAACTGCTTAAGCTAATCCCCAACATTGAATTAAAAGTTTTAGATTCACAATGCTGTGGTATTGCAGGAACTTATGGATTCAAAAAGGAAAACTATGAAACAGCTCAGAATGTGGGCGATTCTCTATTTAAACAAATAGAAGAAGCTGACATTGATTACGTTGCAACTGATTGTGAAACCTGCAAATGGCAAATAGAAATGTCTACAAGCAAAGCTTGTGAACATCCAATTACTATTTTAGCTAAGGCACTTGAATAATTACAAAGCATTTACTCTTTTTCTGTTCAAACTGAACTAACCGGATTGAAGAAAAAAGAAATTATAGAACTATTTTAACATCAAAAGATATGGAAAAAACATGTAAAATAGAAAATGAAACTCAATTTAATACTTGTAATTATTTTGATTTCAGTGAAAGAAAAACGAATCATTCACCAGCTTATATTGAAGCTTTACAGTTGTTAAGAAAGCTATTCGAGCTGTTGAATTATTGAACGATATTGTTTCTTAAACCTAAACAAGAAACAATAAACATAATTATAATTGCACATAAAGTATTACGTAACAGTAAATACCAATACTTTATGTGCAATTTCTTTTTAAATCAACCAACGACTCCGTAAAATCCATAATTAGTCAAAACCACCCCCTCTATCTATTTCAACTTAACAAAAGAGTTTATATCTTTATTTGCTCCATAAACCACCAAAATATCTCCCTCTTCCAGTTTAGTATCCGGTGAAGGAATACCTTGTACATAAGGAATGACTTTTGTTTTCCCAATATAGCTATGGACTTCTTTGTTTTTTATAATTGTTAAAATCAGAATGTTAAAGATGTTTCTAAAACCAATTTCCAAGATGCTCTTTCCCACTAAATTTGAAGGAACAACGACCTCAACAATACTATAGTTATTATTCAACTCGTAAGAGTCTACTATATTCTTAAAGACAAGTCTTTTTGCCCAACGCTCTGCAGATTCCTCCTCGGGTCGCATAATTTCTTTAACTCCAATGGCTTGAAGTACATTCTCGTGCAATGGGTTTAGTGATCGTCCAATTAGACGCTTTACATTCAAATTTTTAAATGTTGCTGTAGCCATTATGTTCGATCCTTTATCATCCCGAATACAAACAATTACGGCATCCGTATTTTCCAAGGGCAAGCTGGTCAAAGCATCCACATCCAAAGCATTCAGACAGATGGCATGGGTAATTTTATCTTTCATACGGTTTACCTTATCCATATTCATATCCACACCAATCACCTCATTTCCTAGTTCTATTAGCTTTACAGCTAACGAAGAACCAAAAGAGCCTAACCCTACAATTATATATCTCATACCAATAAATGTTTTAATTAATTAATATTTCTTCTGATGGATATCTATAACTTGTTGTCCTTACTTTCTTAATAAAAGCTATAACTACAGTCAGCATTGTAATTCTACCGGTAAACATAAGCAAGATTACAACGAATTTACTGGCACTACTTATGTCTGCAGTAATACCAAGACTTAAACCCACCGTGCTATATGCAGAAACACATTCAAAAACAATATCCAACAGCCGGAGATTAGAATCAAAAAAAGAGATAGAAAGCACCCCTAAACTAATAACAATAAGAGATAACATTATAGTCGCAAATGCTCTAGACACGGTTATATCGGCTATTTTTCTGCGACCTAACTCTATTGCCTTTTTCCCCTGAGCCAAATTTATAATATTAAGTATGGCTACAGCAAAAGTACTGGTTTTAATACCTCCTCCGGTTGATGCAGGTGAAGCACCAATCCACATCAACATAATAATCACCAAAAGAGAAGATAAATGGAGTTCATTATAATTTATGGAATTAAATCCTGCAGTACGAGGTGATGTTGCAGTAAACAAAGCAGTCACCCATTTTCCTACCTCCTGATGTGTGCTTAAAACATTATTATACTCGTTAAACAAAATAAAGAGGGTTCCTACAACAATGAGAACAGCAACTGTTATGAGATTTATCTTAGTACCTAACGTTAAAATCCGAGGACGATACAAGTCTTTTTCCGATTTTATTTTTCCTAATAAAACTTTAAACAGATGTTTTATATATTTCAGGATATTAATAACGACAGGAAACCCCAGCCCTCCGATAACAAGTAAACTGATTAAACTCAATTGGAAAGGATAGTTATTGACAAAACCATCCTCCATTATACCTTGTGGTAACGTGGAGAACCCTGCATTACAAAAAGCGGAAATAGAATGAAAGACAGAAAGGTATATTCTGTCAAACAAAGAGGGAATTAAAGTCTTACTCAAACTAGAGTAAATAAAAAAAGCTCCTATTGCTTCAAGAAAGAGTGTTATTCCTAATATGTTTTTCAAGGTTTTAAAAACATCTCCTAATTTATTAATGCTGGCAATGCTACTCAATACTATTTGATTTTCATAAGAAGAGCCCATCTTGAAAAAATGACTAAAAGAACTGGCAAAGGTTAGAACACCTAGTCCTCCCAATTGAATAAGCAACAGAATAAAAGTCTGCCCCCAAATTGTAAACGTGGCACTAGTATCTACTACTGCTAATCCGGTTACACAACTTGCACTAGTAGAGGTAAATAAAGCATCTATAAAAGAGATATTAGTGTAAGTAGAAAAAGGCAGCAATAAAAGTAAAGTGCCTAAAGCAACTAAAATAAAAAAGCTACTTACAAACAACAACGCCGGGTTTAGCTTAAAGTATCTATAAAATCCCTTCATTTTAATGAGTCTTAAATCTTTCTTAAAGACCTGTACATTACAAAAGGTCAAAGCACTTTAGTCAACCTTTCTAATGATCAAATTTTTACAGACTTCAATTTTAAATATAATCCTTATCCTCTATTATACCATCAAACATCACTAAAAAATCAATCTTTTTAACTCTATTTCATTCAAAATAATTCCATTTAAATGAAAGGATTTAAGGTGGAATGACTTTTTCCTGACAAAAAAAGAACATTACACCCAAAAATATATTCTCTTTTGCAAAAGAAGTTGCAATATACTCTATACCATTTTTACTCATTTCCCACCTACAAAAGCCAGAACTAATCTTTTAAATTCGCCAATTAAACATTTGCAGAATAAGTCCACGTTTTTGCTTATTGCAGCCAACACTATTGATGTATAATAGTAAATTTGACTATTGCATAAACACAAAAACTAAAATTTAGCAATATATAAATTATATAACTTTTTTATTATAACACTGTTTTCTTGAGGTTTTAATCTATAATAAAAAAGTTAGGCGAGGTAGTACCATTGAAAAACACTACCTCGTTTTTATTTTTATATTCCAAGTAGTTCATTATATAAGCACATACAAGAGTAATTGGTTTTTTAGTCCCAAATATACTTACGACTTAGTGCATATTTCCCTCCACCCATAAAAACAAGAGCTACAGCACCAAAGAAATACAATCCTAATAATTCAACGGCCCATCCTCCAGCAGCATTTAGCGAAAAGAGATCACCCATATGACCTAGCAATGCAGCAACTATACAATTTACGGCAAAAACAGAAGCAGCTAAACGTGTACCTAGCCCTAAAATAATAAAAATTGGTGCAATGACTTCTCCAACATACACACCATAGGCTAAGAATATAGGCAACCCGGCTTGTTCCACCATACTCTCAATTCCCCCTGCGCCATTTTGCAACTTAAAAATCCCATGCAATAACATAAGGATTCCAACAGAAAGTCTAATAACAAGGATACCTAAATCAACTTGTCTTTGTAAAAGGCGATGCTCTAATATTTTTCTCATATTAAATAACTGTTATATTATGCATCAAAAACAACAGACGAGGTTAAAAGTTCAATAAAACAGAACAAAATATAAAACAAATAACTAGTATGGTCGCTGCATAGAAACAAGCTTAAAAAAACAAAGAGAAGTATCATCTTTAATCTATATCGAGCCACCATTCGGAGAACTGCTGTGTACTATCTTTTAAATGAACTAGCTCCCCAATCATAGGGGTCAATGTTCTATAGCCTACTTCAAGAGCAGCTTGAGACACTTTCTTTAGTGGTTCATCCCAAGGATGTTTAGCCAAAGCATATTTAGCAGAATGGACAGGAAACAATGCTTCTGCATTCAAATCTTTTGTTGCTTGTACTACCTCCTCCGGCATCATATGAATATATTTCCATTCGGTGTTGTATTGTCCATTTTCCAGAATGGCTAAATCTATTTTTTCAAACCGCTCTCCAATTTCCGCAAAATGTTTATCATAACCCCCATCTCCACCAACATAAATCTTCATTGTAGGAGTTTCTATAAGAAAAGAAGCCCATAACGACTGATTGGGATATAATCCTCTACCGGAAAAATGCCTTGCAGGCAAACAATGAATAGTAAATCCTGTATCCAAAGAAAGACTATCGTTCCAATCCATCTCAATAACTTTATTTTGATTGAATTGCCAACGCTCAAAATGTGCTCCAACACCTAGACCACAGATTATATTTGACGTGCGACTTTTTAATGACTGAACTGTTGAATAGTCTAAATGATCCCAATGATCGTGTGAAATAAACAGATAATCAATAGGAGGAACATCTTTTGCTCTATAAAAGTCACTCCCTTTAAAAGGCTTATTGATAAAAGAAACAGGAGAAGCCGCTCCACTCATTACCGGATCAACTAATATTCGCTTTCCATCAATTTGTATTAAGTAAGACGAATGTCCAAACCAAACAAGCACATCTTGTTCAAG
>CAZOVL010000085.1:0-11747 GCA_964583185.1 uncultured Bacteroides sp.
AGGAAAAGATGTCTGAAGAAGTAATTTTAATGAAAGGGAACGAAGCAATAGCTCACGCTGCAGTGCGTTATGGCGTAGATGGCTACTTTGGTTACCCAATTACTCCTCAATCGGAGATTTTAGAAACACTAGCAGAACTTAAACCTTGGGAAACTACAGGTATGGTGGTTCTTCAAGCGGAAAGTGAAATTGCAGCTATAAATATGGTTTATGGTGGTGGTGGAAGCGGTAAAATGGTAATGACATCTTCTTCCAGCCCGGGTGTAAGTTTAAAACAAGAAGGTATATCTTATATAGCCGGGGCTGAAGTGCCTTGCCTCATTGTCAATGTGATGCGTGGAGGTCCGGGATTAGGAACTATTCAACCTAGTCAGGCCGATTATTTCCAAACGGTTAAGGGGGGTGGTCATGGAGATTACAGACTCATTACCCTTGCTCCTGCTTCGGTTCAAGAAATGGCCGATTTTGTGGGTTTAGGTTTGGAGCTAGCCTTTAAATATCGCAACCCGGCTATGATTTTAGCCGACGGAGTGATTGGACAAATGATGGAAAAAGTAGTTCTTCCGGCTCAACGTAAACGTTTAACTGACGAAGAAGTTATAGCTCGTTGTCCTTGGGCATCTACTGGGAAAACAAAAGAAAGAAAAGCAAATATCATCACTTCATTGGAACTTCAACCTGACCAGATGGAGGCAAATAACATTCGTTTCCAAGAAAAATACAAGGTTATTGAAGCTAACGAAGTTCGTTATGAAGAAATAAACTGTGAAGATGCTGAATACTTAATTGTAGCATTTGGTTCTATGGCTCGTATTGGACAAAAAGCAATGGAGATTGCTCGTGAAAAGGGAATTAAAGTGGGTATTTTACGTCCCATCACCTTATGGCCATTCCCCACACAAGTTCTAAATGAATATGCAGATAAAGTGAAAGGAATGTTATCACTAGAATTGAATGCCGGTCAAATGGTTGAAGATATTCGTCTAGCTGTAAATGGAAAAGTTAAGGTTGAACATTTTGGTCGTTTAGGTGGTATTGTACCCGATCCTGATGAAATTGTTCAAGCCATTGAACAAAAACTGATATAATAAACTAAAGAAAAAATAGTACAATGAACTTAGATAAATTTAGAAAAGTATTAAATATTCTTTTTCTCGTAGGTGCTGTAGCATCGGTTATTATCTACTTTACAGTAGATGACTTTCAACTATTCATTTACGTTTGTATGGGTGCTATTTTTCTCAAAGTCTTAGAGTTTATTATTCGATTTCACTAAGAATTTACAAACAAGAATCAAATGAAAGTAACAGATATAATCAAACCCGAAAACTTGGTTTATAAAAAACCTAAGTTAATGAACGATAATCATATGCACTATTGCCCCGGCTGTAGTCATGGTGTAGTTCACAAGTTAATTGCAGAGGTTATAGAAGAGATGGAAATGGAAGAAAAAACAGTAGGTATCTCCCCTGTAGGATGTGCCGTTTTCATCTATAACTATTTAGACATCGATTGGCAAGAAGCAGCTCACGGTAGAGCTCCTGCTTTAGCTGCAGCCATTAAAAGATTATGGCCAGACCGATTGGTATTCACTTATCAGGGAGATGGCGATTTAGCTTGTATTGGTACAGCAGAAACCATTCATTCTTTAAACAGAGGAGATAACATAACCATTATCTTCATTAACAATGCTATTTATGGTATGACCGGAGGGCAGATGGCTCCTACTACTTTAGAAGGAATGCCAACATCCACATGTCCTTATGGCCGTGATGTTACTATACACGGATATCCGTTAAAAATCACTGAGATTGCAGCTCAACTAGAAGGAACTGCTTATGTAACTCGTCAATCGGTACAATCGGTTCCTGCTATTCGTAAAGCAAAAAAGGCTATTCGTAAAGCTTTTGAAAACTCACTAGAAGGAAAAGGTTCAAACTTGGTGGAAATTGTTTCTACTTGCAGTTCAGGATGGAAAATGACACCTCAAAAATCGAATGAATGGATGCAGGAAAACATGTTCCCATACTATCCATTAGGTGATTTAAAAGACAAAGAATAAAAAGAAATATAATGAAAGAAGAAATAATAATTGCCGGATTTGGTGGTCAAGGAGTTCTTTCCATGGGAAAGATTCTTGCTTACTCTGGGTTAACAGAGGGCAAAGAGGTTACTTGGATGCCTGCCTATGGGCCAGAGCAACGTGGAGGTACAGCTAACGTTACTGTTATTGTAAGTGATGAAAAAATATCATCACCTATTTTAAGCCAATATGACACAGCTATTATATTGAATCAACCTTCTCTTCAAAAATTTGAGAGTAAAGTTAAACCCGGAGGCACATTAATATATGATGCTTATGGTATTCTTAATCCCCCAACACGCAAAGACATTAATATTTATAGAATTGATGCTATGGATGCGGCTAACGAAAACAATATAGCCAAAGCCTTTAATATGGTTGTTTTGGGTGGTTTCTTAAAAGTAAAACCTATTGTCACATTAGAGAATGTAATTGAAGGATTGAAAAAAACATTACCAGAAAGACATCATAAATTCATTCCAATGAATGAAAAAGCCATATCATTAGGTATGGAAATTGTTCAAAAGATATAGAAATAAAATTTTAAGATATAAAAGAGAAAAGGCAATGTTTTTACATTGCCTTTTCTCTTTTATATGAATTGATGTATTGTGCTTTTTATAAGGAACCAACCAGATAAATACAGCCCATTAAATACCTTTCACCAATTTATGCTTAGGAACTAATGTTTTCATACAAATCCAAGCAATGATATAAGCTATGCCACAATAGGTAAACATAATGGTATATCCTGTCTCTATACTTCCTTGTCCATCAAAGTAATCAAACAAATAACCGGCTAATAAAGATAAGATAACCCCACTTAATGATCCGGCCATTGTTCCAATTCCTGTAATGGAAGCTACGGCTTTATTAGGAAACATATCGGAAACTGTAGAATAAATATTAGCAGACCAAGCCTGATGAGCAGAACAGCCAATACCTATTAATATTACAGGTATCCAGAATGTATAATGTCCAAAGGGTTGAGCAAAAAGTACAACCAGTGGAATTAAGGCAATGATTAACATTGCACGCATACGGGCTTTATAGGTTTCCAATCCCTTGTTTATAAAATAAGAGGGGAACCATCCACCACCAATACTACCCACCATAGTTAAGGTATAAAGTACAGCTAAAGGCAACATTATTTCAGTTCCTTCCATATTGTATTTAGCCTTTAAGTAAGCAGGTAACCAAAACAAAAAGAACCACCATACTCCATCGGTAAAGAACTTACCAAAGAAAAAAGACCAGGTTTGTTTGTAACCTAAAAGTTGAAACCAAGAGGCTTTCTCCACAGGAACTCCTTCTTCAACAACTTCCTCTTCAATAGCATCTTGTTTAATATGCTGATATTCCGCTTGATTGATATAACCTTTTTCTAATTTAGCTTCGGGAGAATTATAAAAAATAAACCAAAAAACAAGCCATACAAGACCTACCACCCCCACAATAATAAAGGCCAACTGCCATCCCCATCGGTAAGCTATAAAAGGGACTAAAAGAGGAGCAATAATTGCCCCAATATTGGCTCCTGAATTAAAGATACCTGTTGCCAACGAGCGTTCCTTAGCCGGAAACCAATCTCCCACAGTTTTTATTGCGGCAGGGAAGTTTCCAGATTCACCGATTGCCAAAATGACACGACTAAACATAAAACCTAATACAGAAACAGGTAAAGCAATGCCTAAGAAATTAAATATAGGAGCCATTACTCCACCAATCTCCACAGCAAAAGCGTGAATAGCAGCACCTAATGACCAAATAGCAATAGCCCATGCATATCCTTTTTTAACACCTATACGATCGACTATATGTCCTACGAAAAGAACAGCTACGCCATAGGCAATTTGAAAAGCAGAAGTAATGTATCCATAGTCTAAATTACTCCAACTATATTTCTCAGAAAGAAGAGGTTGAAGAAGTGATAATACTTGTCTATCTAAATAATTGATTGTTGTGGCGAAAAATAATAAGGCACAAATAACCCATCGATAGTGAGTCATTTTTATCTGTTTCTCTTTTTTCATGGTTAAGCTTGTCTTAATTTTAAGGAAAGTAAATGATGATTTTTAAGTAAGAAAAGAATAGGGAACTCATAGTTTCAGCTTGAATTTCCTCTTTGTGTATATCTATAGTAGATCAACTTCAGAATGAAAAACTTATAGAAAAAGAACACCTTACTCTTAAAGGTAAAAGAGTAAGGTATTCTTTATATCATTTAGACTCCGCTATAAGCAATAAACCCCCCATCAATAGGAAGAACTGTTGCCGTAACGAAGCTAGAAGCATCACTAGATAAATAATGAATATAACCATTAAGCTCTGATAAATCGCCAAACCTACCCATAGGCGTATTATTTAGAATTTTATGGCTTCTTTCAGTCAATGAACCATCAGGGTTGATAAGCACATTACGGTTTTGCTCACCAATGAAAAAACCGGGTGCAACAGCATTTACACGCAACTTATCACCATATTTTTGAGCAAAATCATTAGCTAACCACTTAGTAAAGTTGGTTATGGCCGCTTTAGCTGAAGAATATCCAACAACACGTGTTAAAACAGAAAGTGCAGCCATTGATGAAACATTTATTATTGAACCTTTTTTCTCGGCAGCCATGGCTTCACCAAAAACTAAGCAAGGATAAACGGTCCCGTTCATATTAAGATTAATAACCTTATCCCAATCCTCTATTTTCATGTCAAAAATGGGCTGGTCATCTCTAAGAGTAGCACCAGGAACATTACCTCCTGCAGCATTAATTAGTATATCAATACGTTTACTGCGTTCTAAAATAATATCTTTCGCTTTACGAAGATCTTCAACGTTCATTACGTCAGCTTGTACAAAATAACCTTTGTTACCTTCTTCTTTAATTTTATTAATTAAAGGAGCAGCTTTCTCTTCAGAGCGACCAATGATAACAACTTCAGCACCTTGTTGACTTAAATAATGAGAAATACTCCCACCTAAAGCTCCATATCCTCCGGTGATTAAGACAACTTTGCCTTCAATATTAAATAAATTCATAATATCTTAGTTTTTATTGTTTTTCATACAGTAAAGTATACCTGCTTCTATCCCTGAAATCTCAGCAAGCCCTTTAAGACGTCCAATTAAAGGATAACCCGGATTATGTTTCTCCTCAAAATCGTGTAACATACGCAATCCATGATCGGGACGGAATGCAATACGATAATCTTTTCTACCCTCTTCTTTGCGGCGAATTTGCTCCTCTAATAATGCCTGTACTAAGCTAGGCATATCTAATACACCATCAATGTGTCCAGATTCATAGAAGGTACGTTCTCCATTACGAGTAATATTACGCAAATGTATAAAGTGGATACGTGGTGCCAAATTCTTAATAAAATTCAACAGAACATTATCTTCTCTTACCGATAAAGAACCGGTACAGAAGGTTACACCATTTGCCACTGAGTCTACTTGATTAATAATCCACTCATAGTCTTCCAAAGTACTTGCTATTCGAGGCAATCCTAACAATGGAAAGGGGGGATCGTCCGGGTGGATACAAAGATTCACACCGGCTTCTTCTGCAACAGGAATAACTTCCTCCAAGAAATGTTTTAAGTTAGAACGCAATTGTTCTTTATCAATATCTTTATAATTATCCAATAGTTTCTGAAACTCTTCTTTGTAGTTTGGAACATTACCTACTCCACTACCAACAAAGGCCTGAGTTGCAACAACCACATTATAAACCACTTCATCTTTTTCCTTTTCGGTCATATTATCCACCAACTTTTTAGCTTTTGCTAAAATCTCTTCAGAGTAATCTTTCTCTGAACCCGGACGTTGTAGAATATAAACATCAAAAGCAGCAAAAATGGTATAATCAAAAAACATTGAATCTGTACCATCTTCGTGTTTATAGCTTAGGCTGGTTCTAGCCCAATCTAATACAGGCATAAAATTATAACAAACAGTTGTAACTCCACATTTACCTAAATTTCTCAATGAAATTTTGTAATTTTCAATGTGACGTTCACAATCTTCACCACGCATCTTAATTGTTTCAGATACAGGCAGACTTTCTACTACGCTCCAACGCATCCCTGCCTCTTCAATCATATTTCTGCGTTTTTCAATTTCTTCAACGCTCCAAACCTCACCGCTTGGAATGTGGTTTAAGGCTGTAACAACACCCTCAATACCCATTTGTCTTAAATCTGATAGTTTGATGAGATCATCAGCACCGAACCATCGCCATGTTTTTTCTAAGGTCATATATTTATAATAATTAATTGTATCTTACTCTATATAAGGAATATAATATGCCAAAATTACAAATTTACACTCAATCTAACAAGTACTTAAATTGCATCTATAACGCTTTTTTTTGCCAAGTTCTCCTATTAATTTTATTGTTATTCATACAATAGTTAAGATTTAGTTAATTGTGGATGATACTACACAGTAAAAATTAAACAGGATGTTTATATTCAAAAATTCCTCATCAAAAGAACAAAGAAATGAACCTCACAAAATACATCTTTTTTGAATGGTGGTATAGTAACAAAAAAAACAGGGAAATCATTATAGAAATAATTCCCCTGTTCAATCATACAAACTTAAAATAAACAGTTTCTCTAGCAATTTTTATCCTTACTCAATAATCATAATTTTGTCTTTTGCTCCAACTTTATCATTATCTTTCACAAAAACTTCTTTGACAATACCATCAGAAGTTGCTTTAATCTCATTTTCCATCTTCATAGCCACTAGCACACATACTGCATCACCGGCTTTCACTTCACTGCCTTTTTCCACGTAAACCTTTTGGATAACTCCAGGCATTGGTGTAGTAATTATTTGAAGACCAACTCCTTCAGCTCGTTGATGTTCACTGCGCGTACGTTCTATCTCATTCACTAAATCAATGTGATATAGGTCTCCCCGATTAATTACTTCGTAAGATGAATTCCCTACCCGAGTTAATTGAACTCCATTGGATCGGTTATCAATAATCACAGAATAAATAGAGTCTCCTCCCACATTATAATCCACCTCATATTCCTTACCATTGACTAATACCTTTTTTATAGGACCATCCTCAATGATTTCCACTTTATATTCCTGATCGGGAAAATCAACTACCTCTGCATAGTAAGTTGCTAATGTTTTCTTTATTGTTGTCATTGTCTTTTCCTATTAATAGTTATTAGCTGTCATTTGTAATTTTCCGTAATGTTTCCATAACGACTCTCCTACTACAGGAAGAGTAGTGGCACGTGCTGCAGCCTCTTTCTCCAATTCATAGTGACGCAATGCAGCTGTAATGATAGAAATAGTAGGGTCACTGCTCTTTTTCTTCTTCAAGTCTTCCTTATCAAAACGGGTATCAATAAAGGTCGTATCATAATCACCTTTCAAAAAAGCTTCATTCATTAATACGCGCTGATGGAAAGGTATGGTGGTTTTTATCCCTAACATTTTATATTCTCGCAAAGCACGTTGCATAGAAGATATAGCTGATTTACGCGTACGTCCCCAAGTACATATTTTTGCAATCATAGAATCATAATGCAAGGAAACCTCAAATCCAGCATAAACCGAACTATCTAAACGTATGTTACGTCCTTCGGGTACTTCTCTTACTCTAATTATTCCCGGAGAAGGCATAAAGTTATTAGCCGGGTCTTCAGCATAAATGCGACACTCAATGGCTGAACCTTGAATTTTAATATCCGATTGCTTATATGGTAAAGCATTACCACCTGCTACTGAAATCATATCGCGTACAATATCTACACCTGTACACAATTCAGTAACGGGATGTTCCACTTGAAGCCGTGTATTCATCTCCAAGAAATAGAAGTTTTGCTCTTTATCTACCATAAACTCCAAAGTACCTGCACTGTAATAGCCTATTTTCTTTGCTGCTTCCACAGCCATAGCCAACATTTTCTCCCGTACCTCTTGCTTCAAAAATGGCGATGGAGACTCTTCTATCAATTTTTGATTTCTTCTTTGAATAGAACACTCTCGTTCACCCAAATGTACAATGTTACCGTAACGATCGCCCAATATTTGCACTTCAATATGATGAGGGTTCTCAATGTATTTTTCCATATAAACCGCATCGTTTCCAAAAGCGTGTAAAGCTTCCGATTTTGACATACGCAACGCCTCTGCCAACTCATCTGAAGAACGAACCAGACGCATTCCTTTGCCCCCACCACCCGCTAAGGCTTTTAGCATAATGGGGTATCCAATTTCTTCAGCCACCTGATGTGCCTCCTCAACAGAAGATAGTGGGGCTTCAATACCGGGCACTATAGGAAGTCCGGCCTCTTTCATTGTTTTACGAGCCTGTGTTTTAATTCCCATCGACTCAATAATATCCGCATTGGGACCGATAAATATAACTCCCTCTTTTTCACATTGTCGGGCAAAATCGGCATTTTCCGATAAAAATCCATATCCCGGATGAATAGCCGCACCGGTTTTCTTAGCGATTGCTAAAATTTTTTCAGGTTTAAGATAAGATGTATCATCCGGATCATCAGAGATACAATAAGCTTCTTCTGCATATCGAACATGAAGAGATCCACGATCCACGTGGGTATATATAGCAACAGTATTTAAATTCATCACTCTACACGTACGAAAAATACGTAGAGCAATCTCTCCTCTATTGGCAACTAATACTTTTTTTATCATAGTAGTATTCTTTTAAAGTGGTAAGTTAGAGTGTTTCTTAGGAGGATTGGACTGACGTTTATTAGCCAACATCTCAAAGCTCCGAATCAAACGAATTCGTGTTACAGAAGGATCAATTACTTCATCCATATATCCCAACTCGGCAGCTCGGTATGGATTAGCAAATTTTTCACGATACTCTTCTTGCAATTCTTTACGTTTAGCCTCAGGGTCTTCTGCTTTCTCAATATCTTTTCTAAAGAGAATATTAACAGCTCCATCAGGTCCCATAACTGCGATTTCTGCCGTAGGATAAGCAAAATTAATATCCCCCCTAATATGTTTAGAACTCATCACACAATAAGCTCCACCATACGATTTGCGAACCACAATGGTTACCTTGGGTACTGTGGCTTCGCAATATGCATACAACAATTTAGCTCCATTACGAATAATCCCTCCATACTCTTGTTCTACTCCCGGAAGGAATCCCGGTACATCTACCAAGGTTAATAACGGAATATTAAAAGCATCACAGAAACGTACAAAGCGTGCCGCTTTTATCGAGGCATTAATATCTAAAGTGCCGGCCAAAACAGCAGGCTGATTTGCCACTACACCAATGGTTTTTCCATTTAATCGAATATAACCAATAACTATATTTTGTGCATATTCTTCTTGTACTTCATAGAAACGATGATCATCAGCAACCTCTTTTATCATCTCTTTAATATCGTATGGTTGATTAGGATTAGTAGGAATTAAATCTACCAATGAAGAGGTTGAACGCATAGGTGAATCCATGGTAGGAACAAAAGGAGGTTCCTCCATATTGTTACCGGGCAAATAAGAAATTAATTCTCGGATACGATTGATACAATCAATATCGTTATCTGCAGCGAAATGTGCCACACCCGACGTACCGGTATGCATTTCAGATCCTCCCAGTTCTTCTTTGGAAACATCTTCTTGGGTAACACTCTTCACTACGTCCGGACCTGTAATAAACATATAACTACTCTCTTTCACCATAAAAATGAAATCGGTAAGTGCAGGAGAATAAACGGCTCCACCGGCACAAGGTCCCATAATGGCACTAATTTGAGGAACAACACCCGAAGCTAAGGAATTTCTCAGGAATATATCGGCATATCCTCCTAACGATTTCACTCCCTCCTGAATACGTGCTCCTCCCGAATCGTTCAGACCAATAACAGGAGCTCCCATCTCCATAGCCATATCCATAACTTTACATATCTTTTTGGCATAGGTTTCAGAGAGCGAACCACCAAAAACGGTAAAGTCTTGAGCAAAAACAAAAACCAAGCGCTCACCTATCATACCGTATCCTGTTACTACACCATCTCCAAGAATCTTGGAGTTTTGCATACCAAAATCAGTAGTTCGATGGGTTACAAACTTATCCAACTCAACAAATGAACCTTTTTCCAATAAAAGATCTATTCGTTCTCTAGCTGTTAATTTACCAACTTCATGCTGCTTGTCAATTCGTTTGGTACCTCCACCTAATTCAGCCTTATTGTTTAGGTCTTCAAGTTTTTTCAGAAGTTCTTTCATAGTATTTTTATATAGTATAGTTATTAGTAAAAGTCTATTTTCATAAACTCTCTTTAATCATAACAAGTTTCATCAGATTAAAGTTGAGCAATAAGTCATTAGATTCACTTTTATTTTCTATTTCACAATATAGCAAATTTTATTAATCTTGAATCAATTTTTCAAATAAAAGACATCATAATATAAATATAAAGGAATTATTAAATTCTTTATATTAACTAATAAGAACTCATTTAACAACCATAAAAGACTGTATACATAGCACATACAGAGATAAACGATCTGTTTTATGAGTTAGAATAAAACAAATAGAATTAATCTTATCTGATTAAAAAGATAAAAAATAAAAAAGTTTTAAAAGAGAAGATTTTTTACTTTTCTACTTTTTGGAATATAGCTTTTCAAATTTCTCTATTTACTTTTTATGCAAATATAAATACCAGAAAGGTAGACCCACAAAAAGAGCTCCACCAATGAAATTTCCAAAAGTTGATGGAATTAAGTTTTTAACAATGAAATCTGCCCAAGAGATATCAGCACCCACATAAATAGCTGTAGGAATAAAAAACATATTAGCTATGGAGTGTTCATACCCCAATGTAACAAAAAGCATCACGGGAATCCAAATACCCACACATTTACTAATGACATCTTTTGCTGCATAACCCAAGAACATACCCATACACACCAACCAATTAGCTCCAATACCTTTTAAAAAAACAGGTATAAAGTCTTGGTAAACTTTTTCCTCGGCATACTGATGCATATAACTTAACCAAGGTTCTGTTTGTAACAATCCCACTTTATACGTCAAGAAATAGGCTATCAGTTGTGTACCAACAAAATTGAAGAGGTAAGAAAATAGTAAATAGTTCAGAAATAGCTTCCAGTTAATCTGGCGCTCCATTCCGGACAAAGTAAAAGAAGCACAATTGCTAGTAAATAAATCGACTCCGCCAATAGAAACCATAATAAGTCCTACAGGGAAGAGTGCACCTGCTACAAATTTTATTAATCCCGGATTAACACTACCTATTTCTGTCATTCCACCTGATACCATAACTGATAATAAACCTCCCAAAGCAATAAATGCTCCACCGAGAATAGCCATAACACAAAATTTCATCCAAGAGGTTGAAGTCTTCTCTTGTACAGAATCCAAAAAATTATATGTAGTTTCTTTCGGGTTATAATAATTCATAGTTTGCAAGTATAAATCAAATACAGTAAATAATTCTTTCTTGGTTATCTCCTTATTTCATTTTATGGTTGGATACATTACAGAGCTCTAATAACTCTAGCAATAAGGGTTTCAAGTATATTGAGCAAAGATAGAATAAAACTATTAATGTCATCTGCTTTTATATCACTATAAAAAAAGTGTATAAATTTTTCACAACTAAAAAAGGAAGA
>CAZOVL010000086.1:0-11727 GCA_964583185.1 uncultured Bacteroides sp.
TTAAAGAATGCGAGATGTATTTATTATGTACCTCTTGATGTCGTAAGTTGTCTATACTCGCTGTTTTAACTCCAAAAAAAAGATAGGACATCATATTGTCTTTGAAATCTATTTTATCCAGTGTATTCCATAATTTAAGGAAAACCTCTTGAACTATATCTTCAGCGGTAGCCAAGTCCACGTATTTGCTAGCAAAATAAATGAGCTTGGGAGCAGCACTTATATATAGCTTTTTAAATTCATCAAGCTTATCAGTTTCACTAGTTTTCATAGAAGAAGAAAAGGTTTTAGATATAATATTCACAAAAAATGCACCTCTCGTGTAGAGCCAATATTACGATATTTTGCGATTAAATGCAAATAAAGCCTAATTTTAATGTATTTTGAACGAAATATGAATTTTCATATGGTTTGCGTAAGTAAATATAAAATATGAATCGTTGTACATATAAATAAGCGAAAAAATGGATCAAATTGATAATTATATAATCAAACTTCTTCAGAATAAGATTTCTGAAACAGAATACTTGGAACTTCAAGACTGGTTATCAGAAGATGAAGAACATCACCTTTATTACGAAAACTTCATGAGGGTGTATAATAGCCATAAGATGTTCTCCATTCAAGAAAACATACATAACAGTTGGAATAAACTGGAGTCTAAAATAAAACAAGAAAAAGAAATTAAGAAAACAAAACCAAGAGTTATACGTATTCTTGCTAGATATTTGCCCTATGCAGCAATTCTTATTTTGGTTGCTTCTGTTTTCTTAAATCTTTATTTGGGGAGTATTGTTTCTGAAAATTCAAGCTTGCAAGCAGCTTATAATGAATTTTCTGTTCCGGCAGGTAGTCGAACTGCAGAATTATACTTAAGTGATGGATCTAAGGTTATGTTGAACCCGGGAAGTTCGATTAAATACCCCAATGTTTTTAACTCTAAAATTCGAGAGGTTACCCTTGAGGGAGAGGCCTTTTTTGATGTGGCACCCAATGAAAAATTACCTTTCATCGTGACATCCGGAGCACAAAAAGTGCGAGTATTGGGAACTAGTTTCATTATTGATGCTTATGAAGAATTAGATTATATTAAAACCACATTAATAACCGGAGAAGTGGAGCTCTCTTTTGCTTCTGATGAAACTCAAATTTTGAGACCTCACGAATCTTGTATCTATAATAAAACAGATAACACATACCAACTGATAAAGAAGGAGATGTTTAATCCATCTCTTGTAGCTAAGGATATTTATAAGTTTAAGGATGCTAGATTAAAAGAAATTTGCTCAAAGCTTAATTTGCTTTTTGATGTAACTATTATCCTAGCACCCGAAATAGAGAATGATGTCTATACAGGAACCATCTCTTTGAAAGAATCTATATTGAAAGCTCTAAGTCTTATTAATTATAAACACGAATTTGCAATAACTAAAATAGAACCTACAGTCTATGAATTGAAAAAGAACAACTAGTTAACGAACAATCAATAATACTTTAAAACACACATTTATGAAAAAACATTATTATCGGGACAAGATTGTGCTGATTAGAGCCCTCTTGTTATTTGTTCTAACCTTTCATTTTTCAGTTATACCATTGATGGCTAAACCATTAGCTCCTCATAAGATAACTGTAAACATTACCAATGGAACTTTTTATGATGTTGTAAAACAGATAGAAAGTCAAACAGAGTATATGTTTATGTATAAAAATGAGGAAATCGATGAGTCTGAACAGATTTTTCTAAAGTTTGAAGGAGAAAGCTTAGAAAAAGTCTTGGATCATTTAACGCAGGAGACCAATCTTTCATATAAAATTGAAGGAAATCACATTTTGGTTTCAAGGAAGAACACAGTAAATGTTATTAGTCAAGCAGCTAATGAAAAAATAGTTGTTACCGGAACGGTTTTCGATCCTGACGGAGTGCCCATCATTGGTGCTAATATCACAGAAATGGGAACTACCAATGGTACTATTTCTGATATAGATGGGCATTTCTCTTTACAGATTACAAAAGGAGCAACACTGAAGATTAGTTATGTGGGCTATATAGAGCAAAGTGTTGTTGTCTCTTCCTCACAAGAGATTAAAGTGGTACTGGAAGAAAACAGAAAGCTTCTCGATGAAGTGATTGTCATTGGATATGGTACTCAAAAGAAATCGGATGTGTCGGGATCTGTAGCTAGTGTAACGGGTGATAATATAACAAAGATACCTTCATCCGGAACAGCAGAAGCACTACAAGGTATTGCTCCCGGTTTAACGGTTAACTTTGGTAGTGGAGCTCCTGGTAGTAATCCTACTTTAATGGTTCGGGGTATGACGTCTTGGGGATCAAGTAATGAGCCTTTAGTGATTATTGATGGTACACCTGGTGATATTGCGTTTCTGAACCCGGAAGATATTAAGACGATGACTGTACTAAAAGATGCTGCTATGGCTGCAATATACGGTTCTCGAGCTGCGGCAGGAGTTATCTTGATTGAAACTAATCGTGGTGGAATTCAAGATCCAAAAATTCACGTTTCTGCTTTTGCCGGAATTGAAGATTTACCCAAACGAATGGATGTTTGTAATTCAGCAGAATATATTTGGGTAAATAAATTGGCGTTGGAAAATGCAAATACTCCTTTAAATAGATGGCCTAAATATATCGCTGCATACGAGGAAGACCCAACACAATTTGCAGATACAGATTGGCAAGATGAGTATTATAGAAGGGGCTGGACGCAAAAATACAATGTGGGGTATAGTGCCGGAAATAAAATAATGAATGTTGCCATATCCGGATTTTATTCAACTAAAGAAGGAATTGTAGTGGGTACTAGTAGTGAGCAGTTAGGGTTTAGAGTGAACTCTGATGTAACACGTGGGCGGTTTAAAATGGGTGAATCCATTAGTTATGGTAAACGCTCATACAGACCAGATGCCGATACCGGTTTTCCCGGAATGTATCAAACAACGAATATTCAGCCTTTGGTACATCTATACGATGAGAATAACGAAGGTGGTTTTGGAGGTGCTGTTGCTGGTATGGGAATGACAGATGCGGCAAATCCTGTGGCATTCAATAAATTAATGGATACCAAAAACTCAACAGATTACATTACAGCTTCTGCCTATATTCAGTATGAGCCCATTGACAATCTGATTTTTAAGTTTAAGGCCGGAAGAAATCTAAACTTTAATCATTATAAATCGTTTAGACCCACTTATTATGTAGGAGCAAACAGTGTAAATACATTGGCTAGTTTAACTGAAACACGTACTAGACGAACAGAAGATATTATCGAATTAGTAGGGAATTACAATAAGACTTTAGTAAACAAACATCATATTGATGCTATGTTGGGTGGTTCTCAAGAAGAAAATAGATTTAAAGATTTAACCGGCTCAGCATCGAAGTTTGAAAACAACGATTTAAAATTACTAGTTCACGGACAAGATAACTTTGCTGTCGATGGTACTTACGCTAGAAATGCTTTAAGGTCGTTTTTTGGACGTGTAGGATACAATTACGACTATCGCTATATGTTTACTTTTTCAGCACGTTATGATGGTTCCTCCCGATTTGGTGAAGGGAATAAGTGGGGGTTCTTCCCATCAGCTTCATTTGGATGGAACATCGCTAATGAAAAATTCTGGAGTAAATATAAAGATACAATGTCAACCTTTAAGTTCAGACTTAGTTATGGAGCTTTAGGGAATCAGTCCATTGGTAATTATAAATACATTCCAATTTTAAATTACAACTCAAATGCTTTGAATTATCCTTTAGGAGGAAAAGATATTGATTTAGGTTATGCTGTAACCGGCTTGCCTTCAAGAGACATCAAGTGGGAAACCACCTTCTATAAAAATATAGGAGTAGACATGGGGTTTTGGAATAATAAATTGGAACTCACTTTAGATGCATACATTAAGGATACAAAAGATATGCTTTCTACTAAAAATATATCTAGCAGTACCGGTTTTGGATCGCTTATTGTTAATGATGGAAAGTTAAAAACTACAGGGTTTGAGCTGCAAGCGATTTACCATGGTTCTGCAGGAGATTTTAAGTATGATTTGGATGTTAATCTTTCTCATTACAAAAGCGTATTGAAGTCTATGGCTGATGAGGGCTATGTGTATGAAAGAGGTCCGGCAAGAACCTATGTGGGAGGAGAAATTGGTGAGTTTTGGGTACTTCAAACCAATGGTATTTTCCAAAATAAACAAGAGGTGGATGAATGGAATCAAGCACACGGGTTTAATAATGATAACGGAGATTGGATACCTTTACAGCCTGCAGCAGCTCCTGGTGATATCAGATTTATAGATCAAAATGGAGATGGTAAGTTAGACTCTAACGATAAGATTAAAGTGGGTAGCGGTAACCCTAAAGCAGTTTTGGGCTTTAATGCAACATTAAGTTATAAAGGTTTTGATTTGGTTGCTAACTTTTTTGGAAACTTTGGAGTGAAAAGATACAATGGAATGAAGCGTCAGTTACAAAGAATGGATAAAAACTTCAACTATGGACGTGATGCTCTGAATTCTTGGAGACCAGACAATACGAATACTTCTATACCACGTGCAGTAATTGGAGATCCTAATGGTAACAGTCAAATATCTGATCGATTTATAGAAAATGGAGATTTCCTAAGACTAAATAACTTACAAATTGGATACAATTTATCTAAAAAAACCTGTAAACGTTTAGGTATCCAGAACTTGCGTCTATACGTTGGTGCAACGAGATTATTCACTATAACAGGTTATAAAGGATATGATCCGGCAACTGGAGCAGAATCTGGTGCTTTAGGCGTTGATGATGCTATTTATCCTTTGAGTAGAACCTATATGATGGGAATTAAGTTTGGTTTTTAATCCTTAAGATTTATAATTATGAAAAAATACATATTTTATTTACTGATTATATCAGGTATGTTTGTGTCCTGTACAGGTGCAAGCTTTTTAGATGAGGTTACAAACCCCAATAACCTTACTCCTGCAACTTTTTGGAAAACTGAGGGGGATATTCTAAAAGGATTAACTAGTGCGTATGCTCAATTACAACCCAATATGAACTGGGCGGCGCCTTTCGATCGTTACATTGTTATTGATAATTATAGGAGTGATGAGCTAGATTACAGACCTGACGTTGTCAATTGGCTGCGCTTAGCTACTTTTAATAATACTCCAACCAATGGTACTTCTAATTCAGAATGGACCTATCTCTACAGAGGCATAAATTATTCTAATCAATGTATAGATAACATTCCGAATGTGCCCGACCTGAGTGAAACAATGTTAAATAGTTACTTGGCTGAAGCCAGATTCTTACGGGCTTATTATTACTACAGATTATATTTGAATTTTGGAGAACGTATTCCTTTGTTTACTAAAGAAATAAAAGGAGAAGAAGAAGAGTTCTATCCTCCACAATCTGAACCCGGAGTTATTGCAGCATTTATAGAAAGTGAGTTGTCTGATGTTCAGCAATACTTACCTGAAAAACACTCTTCTTCATACTTACCCGGAAGATGTACAACCTATGCAGCTGCTGCTATTCTAGGTAAATTTCACTTGTTTAGAAAGCAATTGGATAAAGCGGAAAAAGAATTTAAAAAATTAATAGGCAAGTTCGATTTAATGGAGAATTATGCGGATAATTTTTCCGGATTGCATAAAAATAACAAAGAATCAATCTTTGAAGTACAATATACAGGTGATAGAACCGGAGGAATGCGTGAACATCATCGTATAGCTCTTCACTTGGCATCATCTAATGCTGAAGGATATGAAGAGGCTTATCCTTCTGATTGGTTATTTGAAACATTTAAGAAGGATCTTACAGTTGAGGGTGGTTATAGTGATAGGATGTATGCTACTATTCTTTTTGATGATCCTCATACTAAAGCGTTCTACTTTGCTGAAGGTAAAGAGTTTAAAGACTATCACAACAGTAGTGAAATATTCTGGCACAAGTATGTTACTTGGGATTCTTCACTTAGTCAACACTGGACCATAAGTGCTTCTAATATTCCAATTGTACGTTATGCAGATGTTTTGTTGTCGTATGCTGAGTGTTTAAACGATCGTGGAGCAACAAAGGAAGCCATAGGTTATATCAATGAAGTAAGAAGACGCGTGAATTGTCCAGATTTATCGGATGCTATGAGTAAAGATGAAGTCTTAAAGCATTTACAAGATGTTGAAAGACCTTGTGAATTGGCTCTTGAAGGTAGTCGCTGGTATGATTTAATACGTTGGGGTATTGTTGGCAAAGCATTAAAAGAACACAAGAAGCCTTTAGCTGAGAATTTTGTAGAGTCTAAACATGTACTTCTACCAATTCCACATGGAGAGTTTTTGTTAAATCCAGACTGGGTTCAAAACCCGGGTTTTAGTAAATAAAAAGATATGAATATGCGTATAAAAAAATTATTCACAGGTGTTTTATTGGTTCTTTTAGTAAGTGCTTGCACTGGTACAGGTAAGGAGACCAATGTGTCAGAAAAATTAAACAAGAATCAAGAGGACTTTCCTAATCTATTGAAGATAAAAAATATTCCCAGTGAGATAAAAGATAGAAGTCCTTATGTATTTACTGATTGTGGGGCTTGGGGAGCCTATGCCCTCCCCACACTTCAGAGCCGAAGAATATCGGGAGCTTTTATTGGACCTATGTTGATGAGTGGACAAGGGTGGGTATCTAAGAGTTTAGCAATTCCTCATTTAACCTTAAATGATAAGAAGTTTGATTTCTTCTACGATTTAAAGGACACACAATATTTACCCGGAAAGTTGGTTCAGAAGTTTGGAAATGCAGAAGTGTCTATAACCTCTGAGTTGTGTTTCGCTTCCAGATATGAAGTTCTCATTAGAACTGTGATAAAGAATCTCGCCGATAAGGATGTTGACGTAAATCTCTCTTGGAGTGGAGACTTTTTTGCAGAAGATTTTCAGGTTTTTGTTTCGGAAAGCAGTTTTGAATACTTTGAGCCCACTCGAAATGTAAAAATGAATCTTTTTAATGATAAAGTGGTTGATCGAAACTTTAAAGACGGAATTATTAATTCTACCGAAAAGAGTGAAACTTTACGACCCGGAGAGGAATATGTTTCTACTCAATCCATTTGGACTTATTTTGCCAACGAAAAGGTGTCTCCTTCAAGTGTTAATTTAGCCGCTTCAGATAAAATATTCACAGAAAACACTACACGTTGGAATGGATATTTGGCAAAGGTTCTTCAAAGAAAGAGTGATTTCATGGAAAATAATACCTATAGACACGTAGTGGTTAAAGCGATGGAGACCTTAAATACCAATTGGAGAGCTGCTCTCGATGATTTGCTTTATGATGGTTCTTATCCTTCATATATTGGATTTACAGGAGGTTTTTGGTCTTGGGATTCTTGGAAAATTGCTTCTGCAGTAACTTTATTTAATCCTGAACTAGCTAAAAATGAAATGCGTTCTCTTTTTGCATATCAAGATAAAGAAACAGGAATGATTCCTGATTATGTAAGTAGAAATAAGGCTAGAATTAACTGGCGTGATTCTAAGCCTCCTTTATCTGCTTGGGCGGTGACTAATATTTATAGAGAAACTCAAGATAAAGAGTTTGTTAAAGAAATGTTTGATAAACTGTTGCATTATCACGGATGGTGGTACACACATAGAGATAATAATCAAAATGGAATTTGTGAATACGGCTCAACCGATGGAACGCTTGTAGCTGCTGCATGGGAAAGTGGAATGGACAATGGGGTGCGTTTTGATGATGCTAAAATGCTTAAGAACCAACCGGATAAGGCTTGGTCTATGAATCAGGAAAACATCTGTTTAAATTCATTTTTATATGCTGAAAAAATGTATTTAATTCAATTGGCTAAGTTAATTGATAGGGAAGACGATGTATCTAATCTTGAAGCAGAAGCGGCATATATCAAGGAGTATATTCAAACTCAGATGTATGATAAAGAGAGTGGATTCTTTTATGATAGAAATATAGAAACAGGCGAGTTGGTGAAAGTGATGGGGGCAGAATGTTGGTTGCCTTTATGGGCTGGAGTAGCTACTCCGGATCAGGCTAAAGAGGTGTCTAAGAAAATGCTTGATCCAAAGCATTTCTTCTCCATGGTTCCCTTAGGAACATTGGATGTAAGTCATCCTAAACTTAGACCTATAAACGGATACTGGAGAGGACCGGTATGGATTGATCAGGTTTATTTTGGTGTTACCGGATTGAAAAAATACGGAATGGTTGATGAGGCCAATCGCATCATTAAACAATATGTACATAATGCTTATGGGCTAACAGGTGATGGTCCCATCCACGAGAACTATAATCCTTTAACAGGTGAACCTTTAAATGTACCACATTTTGGCTGGTCATCTGCAACAACCATTTTAATGCTCTTAAATTTATAAAACTATGCTAAGAAAAACAAGTATACTTTTAGGTTGTCTTTGTGCACTATCTATAACTCTTTATGCACAGTATGATGGGGCTCCTATGGAGAAACCTACTGAAATAACTAGCTCATCGCAAATAGAAACTGTTCAGAAACAAAAATATCCTCATTCGGATAACGATTGGGAGAATATGTACATTTTACATAGAAACAGATTACAATCTGCTGCAACATTTCACTCCTTCGGAAGTAAGAAAATGGCAATGGATGGCGATAAAACAAAGGCTTCAAATTTCCTGTTATTAAATGGAAAGTGGAAGTTTAAATACGTAGATCGTTACGGCATACGTCCAATGGATTTTTATCAGGAGAATTTTGATGTTACAGGATGGGATGATATTAATGTTCCTGCAAACTGGGAACTAGAGGGCTTTGGTTATCCTTTTTATGTAGGGTCAGGTTTTGGATTTAAAAGAAATCCTCCATTAATACCCGAAGATAATAGCCCTGTTGGTTCGTACAGAAGGACGTTTGAACTCCCTAAGGAGTGGAATAATAAGCAAATTGTTTTGCATTTTGGTAGCGTAGCTTCCGCTTTTTATGTTTGGATTAATGGTAAAGAGGTGGGATATGCACAAGATTCCAAAACTCCTTCAGAGTTTGATGTTACTCCTTATGTCCGCGAAGGCTTAAACTCCATTTCTGTGCAGGTGTTTAAGTTTAGTGATGGCTATTACTTAGAAGATCAGGATTTCTGGCGTTTAGCAGGTATCCAAAGAGATGTATACCTTTATGGAAGAGAGAAAGTACATTTAAGAGACTTTGAAGTGGTGACCGATTTGGATGAGGATTATAAAGATGCCCAATTCAATCTCTATTTGGATGTGAGTGATGCTTCAAAAAAGAAAAACACGAAGGTAGAAATTGCTTATGAAGTATTGGATTCACAAGGTAAAGTGGTTATAAAAGGGGTAAAGAAAAATACACCCATTGATAAAGAAATTCATTTTTCAGAGTTTGTTAAAGCTCCTAAACTTTGGAGTTCTGAACAACCTAATCTATATACTTTAAATATAAAATTAATAGCTAAAGGTCAATCCGAACAACATATTTCCCGGAAAATTGGGTTTAGAAAATATGAGGTAAAGCAAAAACGATTGATGGTTAATGGTACTCCCATATATATAAAAGGAGTGAACAGGCATGAACACGATCCTTACACAGGACACGTAGTAGATAGAGAGTCTATGTTGCTTGATATTAAATTGATGAAAGAGTTGAACATTAACTGTGTTAGAACCTCTCATTATCCTTGCGACCCTTTGTGGTACGAACTGTGTGATATTTATGGTCTTTTTGTGGTTGATGAGGCAAATATTGAAAGTCACGGTATGGGATATAAACCCGATATGGCATTAGCTAATCAGCCGGAATGGGAGAGTGCATTTATTGATCGGACAGAACGGATGTTTGAGCGGGATAAAAATCATCCGTCAATTATTATGTGGTCTTTAGGAAATGAAAGTGGTGAAGGAGTGAATTTTGCTGCTACCTATAATTGGCTTAAAACTCACGATAAGTCGGGGCGACCTGTTCACTCTGAAGATGGTATAAAGGGACCTAATACAGATGTGTATTGTCCAATGTATAAAAAAATTGATGTGCTGATTAATCACTCAATCTATATTCCTGAGAAACCTTTGATTTTATGTGAATATGCTCATGCTATGGGAAACAGTATGGGAAATCTGCAGGATTATTGGGATGTGATTGAAAGATATCCTTCATTACAAGGTGGACATATTTGGGACTGGGTGGATCAAGGTATAGCTGCTAAGGATGAAAAAGGAGTCTTTTATTGGGCTTATGGCGGCGACTTGGCTCCTGCAGGTACTCCAAGTAGTAGAAACTTCTGTATGAATGGAGTGGTAGCTGCAGATCGTTCATTCAAGCCTCACGCTCACGAGGTGCAAAAAGTGTATCAAAACATTGTTTTTGACTTGGCTGATTATCACAAAGGGTTAGTACGGTTGAAAAACAAATACCACTTCACTGATTTGTCTGAATTTAATTTTGAATGGATAGTAGAGGCTAATGGCAAGGCTATTGGATCGGGTGTTCTGGAAAATGTGTCTTTGTCTCCGCAGCAGGATGAATTATTCCAAACGTCTTTCCCTGCTATTAATGGTGAACAAGGAGTGGAGTATTTCTTGAATTTATATGCTTTGGCAAAAAACGATAAAGGATTAATAAAGGCCGGAACTCGTTTAGCAAAAGAACAAATAGAATTGCCTTTTGGCAAAAAAGCGATAATGGAAAGCAATAAACAGTCTGATTATCGTGTGATTGAAGATGGTAATTTTGTCTTTGCTCAAGGTGCAGGTTATAAAATTGGCTGGGACAAAGAAAGTGGAAAATTGTGTTCTTATTTAGTGGATGGGGCAGAATGCATATTAGAACCCTTGCGTCCTAATTTTTGGAGGCCTTCCATTGATAATGATTTGGGAAGTAAGCTTGCTACTATATGTACGCCTTGGAGAAATGCAGGAAGAGACTGTAAACTGATTTTATTTGATGTTTCTACTGAGGATGGATTAACTCATGTTAAAACCATCTATCAGCTACCCTTTGATGATAAAGTTACTTTTTCCATCAATTATAAAGTGTTGCCTAAGGGAGAATTGTTGGTTTCTTGTGAATTTAATCCCTATTCCAGTAATTTGCCTGTGATACCAAGAATTGGTGTAACATTGGCATTAAAAGGTCAATACGACAATGTAGAGTGGTTTGGTAGAGGTCCATTTGAGAGTTATGTTGATAGATATACCAGTGCTTTTGTTGGTTTATATGAAGGTAAGGTTTGGGATCAATATTTTGCTTATGATCGACCACAGGAAAATGGGAACAAACTAGATGTTAGATGGATGAATTTAACCAATAACGAAGGGAAAGGACTGCAGGTAAAAGGAATGCCTCATTTGAGCTTAAGCGTTTATAATTTTGAAACAGATGATTTGAGTGAAGTAGATGTGAAAAAGCATCAACGACATATGAATGATATTGTTAGAAAAGATATGGTGACCTGGAATATAGACCTTAAGCAAATGGGACTAGGGGGTGATACTACTTGGGGTGCTTTTCCTCACGAGCAATATTTGGTACATCCTTTGAAAACTAGTTATGAATTTATACTAAAACCGGTTAAGAATTAATTTGTTTTTATAATTTGCATCTAAATAACGTGCTTTTGTTTAAAAAGAGAGAGGGAGTCTAATTTTAGACTCCCTCTCTTACTATTATAGTTTTTGAGATTACTCTCTTG
>CAZOVL010000087.1:0-11615 GCA_964583185.1 uncultured Bacteroides sp.
CGAACTTTTTATTGTTAATAAAGAGAAAAAAGAGACTTCTATGATTGATTTCTCAAAAGAAGGATTTTTGAATATTGAGGCTTATGATTATTATCCACATGAAGGTGATGATAATAGTGTTATGTTTATTATTCCAGCAGAAAGATGGGTTAAGCAAACTAATGTAATTCAGAAAAGTTTAAATGGTTTAGGAAAACAAATGGAATTATTGGATATTCAAGATGATGATAATCCAATATTACTTTTTTTAAAAGAAAAATAAGTTTTGAGTAAAGAATGTAAATAATAAAAAAGGTCGTTCTGAAAGAGAAATAAATTACTGAAATACTAAATGAAGAATCTGAAAAGAGTGAAAGAAATAGTGTTTTATGTATTGATACCAATCCTTTTGGGGTGTCAAGGAGAGAAAAAGAATGTAGCAGATACATCTATTGTTACTACCAATACAATTAAAACAGAAGAACTTATTTCCTTTGAGAAAGAATTAAGTGATACGGAACTATTCAAGGATTTTTCTTTGATAATGTTAGAGACTAATACGGAAAGTTTATTTAATAGAATAAGCCGTATATGTATATCAAATAAGCATATTTTCATTTTTGATGATCGACTTGATGCTATTCTTATTTTCAATGATAGTGGCAAATTTATAAATAAAATACACAATTTGGGAGAAGGTCCAGAAGAGTATCTTTCTATTATTGATTTTTGTTTAGATGAAACTAATAACGAACTTTTAATTCTGTGTGATCGACCCTATAAGTTGATGAGATTTTCATTGACAGGGCAATTTATTGATCAAACGCCTTACTCTGAACTTTATGCCGAAATATCAATTGTTGACGACCATTTGTATTGTACTTTACAAAGCCAGAGAACAAAATATGAATTAGGTGAATTTGATTTGAATTTTCTTATAAAAAACAAAGGTTTATTATCAAGGGCTAGAATAAATGGAAATTGTCGTTCATTAGGGAGAAATTTGGTTAAAAGTCAAAACCTTATTTACACCAGGTTTTTTGATTCTTCTTTATATTTTTTATACAATAACAAGATAGAAAAAAAATATGAATTTGATTTCGGGAAATACAAGGGTCCCATAGAGGTAGCATATGAAGAAGATTGTATTAAGATATTTGAAATTTGTAGGGAGAATAAATATATCTATTCTATGACTAATGTTGTAGAATCCGAAAAATATATAATTTTTAACACAAACTTAGGGATTTGTCTGTATGAAAAGAAAACTAATAAACTAACAGGATATCGTATGTTGAAAAACACGACATTAAATTCGGGTGGTGAAATTTATTATCCTAATCAAGGAGATGGAAATTCGATTATAACTATATTCCAACCATCAGACTTGCAATTTTATGATGATGAGTCTATAAAAAAGAATAGAATACTTAGTGATATGGCAAAAAAAGTAAAAGAAGATGACAATCCTATTCTTGTAGTTTATCATTTTGAGTAAAGAATAAAGCCTATGCTCCATCATTTAATTCGTCGTCCTATTTCGGTTTTTATGGCTTTTACAGCCTTATTCATTATGGGTATTATTACTTATGTGAATATTCCTGTGTCTTTACTCCCGGATATAGCTATTCCTGAAATTACAATTCAAATTTCAGCCAGTAATAGGTCAGCTCGAGAAATTGAAAACACAGCAGTGACTCCCATTCGACAACGTTTGATGCAAGTAGCTAAGCTTAGAGATATCCGAAGTGAAACACGTGATGAAAGTGCGGTTATTTATTTAAGTTTTGACTATGGAGCAAATACAGACTTGGCATTTATTGAAGTTAATGAAAAAATAGATGCTTCAATGAATTCACTACCTAGAGATATGGCACGCCCTCGTGTCATCAAAGCTAGTGCTACGGATATTCCTGTATTTAATTTGGATTTAACACTTAAATCAGATACCAAATATCAGGAAACATCTGATATGGATAAGTTTATTGAGTTAAGTGATTTTTCCGAGTCTGTTATTCGGCGTCGTTTTGAGCAGCTACCAGAAGTAGCTATGATAGATGTTTCAGGACTTGTAAAGAAACAGATTTCCATCTCTCCTAATACCTCTTTCTTAGAAATTAGTGGGATAACCTTATCAGATATAGAGACAGCTTTAAATGAAAACAATGTAGAACCAGGGAGTATGACTGTACGGGACGGATATTATGAATATGTAATTCGATTTACCTCAGTTCTCCGTACCGTTGAAGATATTGAGAATATTTATATTCGAAAACATGATCGCATTTATCAGCTAAAGGACTTAGCTAAGGTACAACTTATACCTGAACAAGATAAAGGTATGGTTCTTTACAATGGAAAACGAGCCATTTCTCTTTCTGTAATTAAGCAATCGGAAGAGAATATGAGCCAGATGCAGAAAGCTACTAATGATGTTGTGAAACAGTTTAAGAAGGATTTTCCTGAAATTGAATTCAATGTAACACAAAATCAGACCGAATTATTGGATTATACCATTCGTAATTTGAAAGAGAATCTAATTCTTGCATTTGTTTTTGTTTTACTGGTTTCTGTTTTTTTCTTAAATGATGGTAGAGCCTCTTTAATTATTGGTATTGGTTTGTTTGTTTCATTGACTATCAGTTTACTTTTTTTCTATGTATTTAAAGTGTCGCTAAACATTGTCTCTCTTACAGGTTTAATCCTTGCAACAGGAATGATGATTGATAGTTCAATAATTGTTACTGATAATATAGGACAATATCGAAAAAAAGGGTTGCTGATTGATGATGCTTGTGTGAAGGGAGCCAGTGAGGTGGCTACTCCAATGATAAGTTCTGCATTTACAACAATTGCTGTTTTTGTTCCTTTAATTTTCCTTAGTGGAATAGCAGGTGCTTTATTTTTTGATCAAGCATTTTCTGTTACTGTAGGTTTGCTTGTTGCGTATATAACAGGAGTAATATTTATTCCTATACTCTATAAGGTTATTTACTCTATGAAACGTCCCGCATTTATGGAAAGAAGAAAGATAAATCTTTTTAAAATAAACAGGACAGAAGATTCTTATACTGAACGTATTTTTAATAAAGGGACTGCATGGGTATTTAGACATAAGCTTTTAACCGGTATTGTTATGTTATTAGTTTTTCCTCTATGTGCTTATCTGTTTTTTGCAATAGAGAAAGAGAAGATGCCTAATATTAAACAGAATGAATTAATCTTGGTTATTGATTGGAATGAAAATATTCACCTTCAAGAAAATAATGGCAGATGTATCCATTTTTTTAAAACACTTGAAGAATATTACTCTGAATGTTCCGCCCTGATTGGTGAACAACAATTTATGCTTGATAGTGAAAAGAATAGAACAACTACCGAATCTGAATTGTACTTAAAAACTCCGACCTATAAAGACATAACTTACTTAAAAGAAAAGACAAGAGAGTATTTTGCATTATATTATCCCAATGCTAAATTTACATTCTCACCGGCAGGAAGTATCTTTGAAAAAATATTTGCTGTAGGAGAGGCTGACTTAATCGTTGAGTATTACAATCGAGATCACCATCAGAGTATAGATAAAGATATGGTGGATGCAATTAGTAATCAACTTTATACCGTAACGAAAAAGAACCCTGGTGTTGTTTCATTTCAAAACCAGTTAAATCTTCTTATTGATAGAGAGAAATTATTACTTTATGGAGTTAACCACAATTACATATTTAGAATACTACGTACAGCATTTAAAGAAAATAGGTTTGCCACATTACGTTCTCAACAAGAATATCTTCCCATAGTGCTTAGTGGTGAAATACAAACCATAGATGAAGTATTAAGCGAAACGCTTATTGATGTATCTACAAATAATGATGGACGTAAGAATCAAATTGCTCTATCCTTTTTTATAAAGGTGATTCCTACGGAAGATCTAAAAACGATTGTCTCGGGAAAATCAGGAGAATATATTCCTTTTTATTATTATCAATTAGAAGATGTAGAGTTGATGACAAAAAAGATAACCGATAGTGTTAAAACGGATTTGTCTTGGGATGTTGATTTTTCAGGTGCTTTCTTTTCGAATAAAAAGATGATTAATGAAATGATTGTGATTCTTTTTGTTTCAATATTGTTAATGTATTTCATTCTTGCAGCGCAGTTTGAGGATTTTAAGCAACCATTTATTGTGTTGCTGGAATTACCAATTGATATAGCTGCAGCTCTAGGGCTATTAATGATTATGGGGCACTCCTTAAATTTGATGTCTTCTATAGGAATTATAGTTACCTGTGGTATTATGATTAATGACTCCATTCTTAAAGTAGATATCATTAATCAACTTAGAAAAGAGGGGTTCACCTTAATGGAATCAATACACGAATCGGGTAAACGTCGATTAAAGGCAATTTTAATGACTAGCTTAACATCAATAGTTTGTATGGCGCCGTTAGTGTTTAGTAGTGATATGGGGTCTGAATTAGAAAAACCTCTTGCAATAGCAACGATTGGAGGTATGTTGATTGGAACGCCTATTAGTTTATTTGTGGTACCATTGGCGTACTGGTGGATTTATAGAAAAGAAGAAAAGACAGAATCGAGGAAATAAATATAAATATGAAAAAAGTATTATTACTATTTGGTTTAATTATATGTACTTTCAGGGTGTCAGCTCAAGAAATGGAACTTGATTTACGGAATAGCATTAAGATGGCTTCAGATAGTTCGCTTCAAGCATTTATTAATCAAAACTTATATCTTTCAAGTTACTGGCAGTTTCGTAGCTATAAAGCTGCTCGTCTACCTTCAATTACATTCAAAACGACTCCAATTCAATACAATAGAGACTTCACTAAACGTTATGATTCCGATCAAGATATAGATATTTATAGAAGACAGCAGTCTTTATACTCGAGTGGAAATCTTTCAATTAGTCAAAATTTCGATTTAACAGGAGGTACTTTTTATATTGACTCAGAATTAGGATTTATGCGTAATTTTGGAGATAATCATTCAACACAGTTTACATCTGTGCCTATACGTGTGGGGTATTATCAGTCTTTATTTGGCTTCAATGCATTTAAATGGGAGAAAAAAATAGAACCACTTAAATATGAAAAAGCAGAAAAAGACTTTTTATATTCCCGTGAACAGATATCTGAAACAGTTATTGAGCACTTCTTTTCTTTAGCTATGGCACAATTGGAATATGATATGGCACATAAAACAGTTGGATCATCTGATACTCTTTATCAAATAGGGCAGGCAAGACAGGAAATAGCCTCAATATCTCAATCGGACTTACTCACTCTTAAATTAGATGCTGTAAATGCAAAAAATTCACTTAGCAATGCAGAGATAAATATGAAAAGATCCATGTTTGGTTTTATCTCTTATCTAAATCTGCCTAACGAGACAAGAATTGCCCTTACTCTTCCTAAAAAACCACAAAAGTTATTTATTTCCTCGGAGTTGGCTCTACTCTATGCTCAAGATAATAACCCGCATTATTATAATTATAAGCAAAGAACATTAGAAGCAGAAAGAGAGGTAGATAGAACCAGGAAAAGTTCGAATTTTGATGCGAGTTTTTCGGTTAGTGTGGGATTTAATCAAGCTTCAGAAAACTTTAGAGGGGTGTATAGAAAACCTTTACAACAAGATTTAGTTAGCATTGGACTGACTATTCCTATATTAGATTGGGGTGTAAGAAGAGGAAGAGCTAATATGGCAAAGAATAATTTAAATGTCACTAAACTGTCTATTAGACAAGAGGAACTATCGTTAGAGCAAGATATTATTATGACAGTTAATGATTTTAATATTCAACAAGAGCAAATAGCCAGTGCTGAAGAAGCATTGAATTTGGCTAGAATGGCTTATGAAACTACCAAAGAGAGATTTATTATAGGAAAAGCAGATTTAAATAGTCTTACTTTGTCTTTAAATAGGCAAAATAGTGCAGAACGCAACTATATTTACAGTCTGAAAAATTATTGGTTGAGTTATTATAAACTAAGGAGATTAACCCTTTTTGACTTCATAGAAAACAAAGTGCTTTCAGTAGATTTCGATGAGTTAAGAAATATGTTTTTATAATTATATAATGAGTAAAAGGATTTCTTCGTTCTCTGTAATTATTATTTTCTCATGTCTAACGATATTGGGTTTTTTCTTTATTCCCCAATTATCAATGAAACTTAATCCTTCTCGTAAACACCCAATAGTTAATGTCAGTTTTAATATGTGGGGACAATCAGCTCGAGTAGTGGAGGCTGAAGTAACTTCAAAACTGGAGGCGATGCTCAATAGGATGAAAGGGGTGCAATCTATGAATTCATATTCTGGCAATGGAGCAGGACGAATAACAATAAACTTATCGGAACATATAAATCCGGATATCGCTCGCTTTGAAGTCTCAACAATAATCCGTCAAGCTTGGCCGTCTTTTCCTGAAGGGGTTAGTTATCCTTCCATTCAAATGTTAGGCACCTCAGAGGAGGCTAATTATCCTTTTTTGCGTTATACAGTAAATGCTCCATACTCACCTATAGAAATACAAGATTATGTAGATCAGAATATCCGTCCTCAACTAGCAGATATAAAGGGAATTGAAAAAATTGATGTTAGTGGTGCGAGCCGTTATATATATAAACTAGATTATGATTTTTATCAACTTCAAAACCACAATGTATCAATTGACGATATTCGAGCTGGTATTAATACCTACCTAGCAAAAGAGCATTTAGGTATAGGACTTTATGAAGTGAATCATAATGAGATGGAATCGATAAGAATAAATCTGCAGACAAAAGACACTGAAGATGAGTTTGATGCTTCCAAAATACAAATAATAAATAAAGAAGGGAAAATAATTTATCTGAATCAACTAGTATCTGTAAATTTTGTGGAGGAAGAGGTTTCTAGCTTCTATAGAATTAATGGTCTTAACTCTATTTATTTATCATTAACCGCTCAAGATAAAAGCAATCAGCTAGCTTTAAGTAAAACTATTCAAGAGAAAATAAACGAAATAAAAAACAGTTTTCCTTCCGGTTATGAGTTACATTTAACTTACAACGAATCTGAATATATTGAAGGTGAGTTGAATAAAATTTATATGCGTTCTTCTCTAACGATTTTTATTCTTTTACTGTTTGTTTTTATTGTTTATCGTAACCTAAAATATTCAATACTAATTATTCTTTCATTAATTGCAAATATATCTATTGCAGCTATATTCTATTATTTGATAGGGGTAGAAATGCATCTTTTCTCTTTGGCCGGATTAACAATATCCTTGACTTTGATAATTGATAACACAATTATTATGTCTGATCAAATTGTACAGCAGGGCAATAAAAAAGCCTTTGTATCCATATTGACAGCTACAATAACTACTATAGGTGCTCTTTCAATTATTTTCTTATTGGATGAAAACATCCAACTTAATCTTTTTGATTTTGCTATACTTATAATTATTAATCTCTCACTTTCTTTAATTATTGCTATCTCATTTGTTCCTGCACTGATTGATAAGCTTAAATTGACAAAAAAAGTAAGAAAGAAAGAATTTACTACTCTTGTGTTTTTGAAATTTAGGCCCAAAAGGTTGCTTGTCTATTTTAATAAATCTTATGAAGCAATAATACTCTTTTGTAGTAAAAAAAGAATAAAAAGATTGCTCATTCTTTTCGTTATATTAGTTTTTGGTATACCTATATTTATGTTGCCCGATAAATTGGGCGATCAGTCTTATCGTTTTATAAATAACGAAGAAGAACAACAACAAACTAATTGGACTGAACTTTATAATCATACTTTAGGTTCTCGGTTTTATAAAGAAAAAGTTAAACCTATTGTCGATGTTGCTTTAGGGGGAACAATAAGATTATTTGCTCAAAAAGTTAATTTGGGGTCTTACGGGGTATCTGAAAGGGAAGAAACTTCACTTCATGTGGTAGCATCTTTACCTAATGGCTCAACATTGAGTCAGATGGATGATTTAATTAAAAAAATGGAAAACTATATTTCTCAATATAATGAAGTAAGACAGTTTGAAACCTCTATTCACAATGGTCAAAAAGCCAGTATTCGTATTCTATTTCAAAAAAAACACCAACGAGGTTCATTTCCATATATACTTTATTCAAAACTAATAACTAAGGCTACTGAATTAGGTGGTGGTAGTTGGGCCATCTATGGAGTTGGTGATGGCTTTAATAATGAGTTAAAAGAACATGCCGGGTCGTCTCGCATCAAATTGTTGGGGTATAATTATGATGAATTAATAACACTAGCTCAAAATATGAGAGACTCATTATTGCAGCATAGAAGAATAAAAGAGGTCATTATTGATTCTGAATTTAATTGGTTTAAAACCGATTATAAAGAGTTTACTTTCAATTTAAAAAAAGAAAACTTAGCAAAGGAGAATATACAACCTTGGAACTTATTTAACTTATTAAATCCTATATTTCAAAAGAGTACATATATTACCACTTGGACTAGTCATCAAAAGGCGACACCAATCCATCTTTATTCAATATTAAATAAGCAGTTAGATGTATGGAGTTTGAGTCATCTTGTAGGAAAAATTGGAGATAGTGATTTCCGTCTATCCGAACTTGCTAGTATTGAAGAAGCTCAATTGCCTCAGAATATCTCAAAGGAAAATCAACAATATAAGTTGTGTTTGCAATACGAATATATAGGAAATTATCAGCAAGCATCTCGTGTAATGGAAAGAAGTATTGATACTTTTAATAAGAATGCTCCTCTTGGATATAAAGCAGAAAGGGAATATTCTCATTACTGGTGGCAAGAAGGGGGAACGAGTCAGTATTGGCTCTTATTTTTGATTATTGCTATTATGTTTTTAACAACAAGTATACTGTTTAATTCTATAAAAAGACCATTTGTTGTAATCTTCATCATTCCTTTATCTTTTATTGGAGTGTTTTTAACTTTTTACTTTTTTGATTTGAATTTTGATCAAGGAGGATTTGCTGCATTTATTCTTCTGTCTGGTTTATCAACCAATGCTAATATTTATATTTTAAACGAATATGATAATATTCGAAAAGCAAATAAGAATATCACAGCAATGAGGGCCTATATAAAAGCGTGGAATGCAAAAATAAGACCTATATTCCTTACTATTGTTTCGACTATTCTTGGTTTTATTCCTTTTATGGTAGGTGAGCTTAAGGAGGCGTTTTGGTTTCCATTAGCAGCAGGAACGATAGGTGGTCTTATTTCATCTTTTATTGCTTTATTCATATTCTTACCCTTATTCATGAATGTAAAGAGTAAGAATTAAAAAGATAAATTGTGTGGTAGAGTTGTATTCGGAAGGACGCCATTGGTGCATAATCTACAAGTTAGCCTGCAGCGGTTTCTTATTTTTTTAGTTTTGCTATAATAATAATGGGGTTATCATCTTCTTGCATCTTTTCAAATAGGTATTTATATTTCGGATCTATTTTGTTTTTGTATCTCATTAATTTCTCAGGATGTATCTTAGCAATCATTTCGTTATTACTATTTATAGAAATAGGATAGAAACTATCAGGAATACCATTTATAGTATACCCCGGATTTTCATAATCAGAGGTTATGGAAATATATGCTTGTTTATTTGTTTTGTCATAATATCCCACATACACAGACTCTTCTTGATATGTATTAGGATTTGCGACATCTTTATTTTTGGGATTATATAAAAAATTAAAGAAGACAAAACCGTCAGATTCATATACAAAATTAATCAAATACTTTCCTCTATTATAATCAGCATTATCCTGATGATAATATGAAGCTTGTTTATTTCCTAATTTAAAAATAATATGAGGCGACAAATCATTCTCTGTAACACAAAATACAGTATCATTATAATTCCATTCTTTAAAGTAAGTCAACTCTTTGTAATAATAGAAGATTCCATTATTAGAAGGATTACTATAACTAATCTCCTTTTTATATTCAAGATGATTCATGAATTTATTAAAAACTTTTCCGTCTTTATTAAAAACAACTAATTTAATTCTATCCTTGCCTGTTCTGTTGTTGCAGAAACTTACATAGGTGTTATCCTTTATACGCCAAGGTGCATATGCTGAAAAAAATTCACTCTCATCTTTAGGTAATGGCTTCTTAATGGTTGATTCTATTTTGTTTGTTTCTATATTGATGCATTTCCACACGCCCCCTATATTGGCTCCATCACTTGCATATAAAATATTATATCTTTCATCAAAGCCATACCTGTTGTATATCCAACCTGTATATTCGTTAGGGCCTTGACCAAAAGAACTAACTTCCCGAATAAATTTTCCTGTTTTTCTGTCAAAAATATAGGCTCCTTTTAGAAAAGACACCGCAATAATATACTTATCAGTTAAGTAATAGGTAGCTGTTTTTATATTTAAAAGAGCATCTTCATGAGTTTCTAAAGGGACTAATTCAAAATCTTTAAATATTTTTTCACTATTGATTTTTTCAGATTTGGCCTGAACCAAATCTATATAAGTTATATTTTGAGCTTTTAATATAGAAGGAATAATAAACAAGAGAACTAAACATAACAACATTTTCATAAACAAGATGAAATTCCGCATATAAATAACTTTTAATGATTATTTGATACCCTACCTAAACTGATTTTGATAGCTTATACTTATTGTTGGAAGTCTGTTAAAAAGGATTACTTCAAAGTATCTATTGAGCTTATAATAAAACTGATTAAGATAGTTTTTCAGATATTCGGGTTTGATACCGTAGTGCATATCTAGTAAAATAAGTTTAGTATTATTAATAACAATATTGATCCAAAACAGCATCTTTCCCGTTTCTTTTGATGGGAACACTTTAAGGCGATGCTTTTTTACAATTGTCACCAAATTGGCATAAGAGGTTGAATCATCGGAATCGATAATTGCTTCTTTTCTAATATTCTTTTTAACCACCTGATATTTGGTGAGTGCTTTTAAGTCATTGATAGCAATCATTTTTAGATAACTAACTCGTCTGGGTTTATCTTTCTTTTCTTTCTTGCCTTCTAAGGGAGTGCTTTCTGTCATCACCACTACTTTGATCTTATGTTGACTTCCACGTCTTCGTTTCAATAGTTTATCTTTATAACTAGTTTTGTTTAGAAGTTTCCCTAAAAATTAAGGACTTCATAGTGTAAGTAATTGATATCTAAAGATAAGTTATTTAAGTGGAAGATCAGATAATCATTATAACTTTATGTGAAAAGTAATTGAAAATAAATTCGGCTATAAGCATTTGAATGTGAAAGTTAAATAAGTTCTGATATATAAAGTGTAAGTGGACATAGCTTAATAAAAGAAAAGGAAGCAAAAGGTTATAGACTCTCTAGGATATTTGTTTTTTAAATTAAACAACTATTGTTCGTTTTGTTTATCGTATTAAGATAGTTCGGCCATACTTATGGCATGCTAAAGAATCGAGAAAATCTATTACAATTAGTGAAGACAAAAGATGAAAACAAAGCAGGCATTCATTTACCCCCGCTACAAGAGTCAGAAGCCATCCTTTTATCGGTCTAGGACCGACACCCCCCCCTCGGTCCTAGACCGAAGCACCTTCTCTCCTAGACCGACCGGCCTTCGGTC
>CAZOVL010000088.1:0-11191 GCA_964583185.1 uncultured Bacteroides sp.
CTATTTTTCCTTTGAAATTCCGGGAAGCCTCCTCTGTATAAGTCTCTTTACGTGTATCTAAATTCCGGTCTTCCGTATGATACAGCAATAGATTTTTAACATTTAATCTACCGGCCAAAACACCGGAATCTAATGCGGTACTATGATGTTTTTCATAGGGCTTGAATATCTCCCGGTCTTTATATAAACAAAAAGCTTCGCACAAAAGCCAATCAGCATTTTCCACATAATGACGGTTGTTCTCGTTATAAGGTTCATCGCCAAGACAAACCAGTTTTAGGTTATTAGGTAATTGAGCAGAAAAACCGAATTGTTTTTCCTTGGTAGATAACAGATCAAAACATTGAAGTTCCATATCACCCAGTTGGAAAATATCGTTCTCTTTCACCTCTTTGAAGAACACAGACTTTTCCAAGAAGGATATATCTTTTTCGGGTAGTGTCATACGGCATATCCAATCCAAAACTTTTAAGGCTTTATCATGGCTGTAAACCGTAAAAGTACCACTGTATTCTTTGTTTTTCATCCGATGTATAACAAGCCTAACCATCCAAACCGCACCTAAAATATGATCTGTATGTGCGTGGGTTATGAACAGATGATGTATATCTGTTAAGTCTATCTTTGCTTTTTCCAACTGCAACAATATACCGTTTCCGCCTCCTGCATCAACCAATAGCATAGTCTTTGCCGTTTTTAATATAAAGCAAGTATTATAGCACCGGGTAACTATTGCGTTTCCCGTGCCTAACATAATTATCTGATTGCTATTCAACATCATCAATCTACTTTATTCTCTTTTTGTTTACGTAATATGCAAAGATATAAAAAGTGTCACTCCACGCACATAGCGAACCGCAAAACTAGTCAATAAGAACTCACATCGCGTTCGGGATGAGGAGGAGGCAACTGAACTCGTGCATTGTTCGTTTTCAATAGACTTATAATTAACTACCTGCAAAGAAAAACAGAGTGTAAAGAACGCTGTTTCAGCTTATTCTTTACACTCTGCTTAAATTTGTTTATCCACCAAGGTGTTTATTATAAAATCAAAACACTGATACAGTGGTTCTTCAATTTATTAAATTTCGCTTTAGTTTCTTCTGCCCAAGAAAATCATAACATAATAAATAAGAGTAGCCAACGAACCAACTGCCGCTACCACATAGGTATATGCTGCTGATTTGAGTGCATCTTTAGCAAAAACGTGGTTTTGATTGTTGGTTATACCGGCAGTATCCAACCAAACTAAGGCTCTTTTACTGGCATCTATTTCAACAGGCAAAGTAACAAAACTAAAAAGTGTGGTTGTTGCAAACAATAAGATACCGGCTAATAAAATACCGGGCATGGTTTCCATCAAAATAATACCCAATAATAAAATCCAGCTCATCCAACGTGAAGATAAACTCACAATGGGCACCAACTTACTTCTTAATGTCAAAGGAGCATAAGCACGTGCGTGTTGCACCGCGTGTCCACACTCGTGTGCTGCCACAGCTGCGGCCATAACACTGGTACTGTTGTAAACACCCTCACTCAAATTAACCGTTTTGTTCATTGGGTTATAATGGTCGGTCAACTGTCCTGCTGTAGAAATCACAGTCACATCGTTTATGCCATTATCTCTCAACATCTGTTCTGCCACTTCCTTTCCCGACATTCCATTGGTCAATGGAATTTTCGAGTATTTTTTAAACTTGCGTTGTAAGTTTGCCTGAACTATGAAGCTAAGAAGAGCCACACCAATCAATATAATCCATTGTATTCCTATTCCACCTATACTCATATTTTTAGCTTTAGAATGATATTACTATTTTATATTCTCTCACATACCTACATACAAAAACACTGCCAACAGACAAAAAACTCGCAACTAAGTAACAAGAACTTGCCTAGTTTAACATTGTTTGTGCTTTTTCCTGTAGTGGGCGTACCCAACAAACTCTTTTCTTAAAAGAATTAGCGAATAATGGTTTGTTCGCGGTCGGGACCAACAGAAACAATAGCAATCTTAACCCCCAGTTGTTTTTCCAGAAAAGTAAGATAGTTATTAAATTCTTGAGGGAACTCATTTTCGCTTTTCACTTGGGTCATATCGGTTTTCCAACCTTTCAGTTCTTTGTATATGGGCTCAACATCTCCTTCAATGTCATAAGGGAAATAATCCACCACTTCCCCATTTATTTTATAACCCACACAAGCCTTAATGGTTTCAAAAGTATCTAAAACGTCACTCTTCATCATAATGAGCTTGGTAACACCATTAATCATCACAGAATAACGCAAAGCCACTAAGTCTATCCAACCACAACGTCTTTTACGTCCGGTTACGGAACCAAATTCTCCTCCCAACTCACAAATCAAATCGCCTGTCTCGTCAAACAATTCAGTAGGAAAAGGACCTGACCCCACTCGGGTACAGTACGCTTTAAAAATACCATAAACATCACCAATCCGTCTTGGAGAAAGACCTAACCCAATGCAAGCTCCGGCACATACCGTATTGGAAGAAGTAACGTAAGGATATGAACCAAAATCAATATCCAACAGCGTTCCTTGAGCTCCTTCACAAAGCACTCGTTTCTCTTCATCCAATGCCTGATTAATATAGTGTTCACTATCCATTAACCGGAACTCTTTAAGGTAGGCAATGCCCTTCATCCACTCCTCTTCAGATTCTGTTAAATCGTAAGAGTAGTTCATATCTTTCAATAGTTTTTCGTGATGGGCTTTGAGGCGTGCATATTTCTCTTCAAAACCGGACAATAAATCGCCCACACGTAAACCCAAACGACTCACTTTGTCGGTATAAGTCGGACCAATACCTCTTCCGGTAGTTCCCACTTTCTCGTCCCCTTTTTGCTGCTCGTAAGCCGCATCCAGAAGTCGGTGTGTGGGTAATATTAAATGTGCTTTTTTGGAAATCCCCAAACGGTTCTTTAAATCGTGACCAGCCTCTTCAAGACTTAATGCCTCTTCCATAAACCGTGCCGGATCAAGAACCACACCATTACCTATAATGTTAATTTTATCTCCTTGAAAAATGCCCGAAGGAATAGAGCGTAACACATATTTTTGACCTTCAAATATCAATGTATGTCCCGCATTAGGACCTCCCTGAAAACGAGCGATTACATCATAGTTAGGAGTTAAAACGTCTACAACTTTACCTTTTCCTTCGTCACCCCATTGTAAACCTAAAAGAACATCTACTTTCATGATTGTTTTTAATTGTGTTTATTTTTTATTGTATTTCTTTGGCTTAATGCACTTATCACATAATCCATAGACATACAGTGAATAGTGAGAAACCTGAAACTTTGAAAACTCTGCTGCCTCAATTTCTTTTTGAAGCTGTTTGTTTTTTTGCTCAATCACTTTACCGCATTCGGTACATATTAAATGATGGTGAACCGATCGGTCGTATGTTTTTTCATACTGCGAAGAGTTACCAAACTGATGGCGTATAACCAATTGAGCATCGATTAATAATGATATGGTATTGTAAAGCGTGGCACGGCTGACTCTAAACCGACCTTGTTCTTTCATCATAGAGTAAAGCTTCTCAATGTCAAAATGCTCTCCTATGGAATAAATCGTGTTTAGAATAGCATAGCGCTCAGGAGTCTTCCTGTGACCTCTTGAAGTCAAATATTCAGTAAAAATCTGCTCTACAACTTTTATGGACTCTTTATCACTCACAGCTATTTATTAATCTAATCTACAACCAACAAAGTTAACTCTTTTTTAATCATAGCACCATTTAAATTCCTTTTTTTACCCATACGATAATTCATCTTGTATCATATGGTATATCTTGACTTCTTTTTCCTGATCGGAACTCTTTAAAGAAGCCAGTAAAGGATTTAGTCTCTTTCTATGACTCTCACTTTTAGAAATAAACTGACGTAAAGCCAAGAATGCGGCACTATTTAAAAGATACGAATCATCTTTCAAGGCACAAAGAGCCTGACTGATAAACTCATTGGAGGCTCGTTCATCTAACGCTTCTTTTTTACTCAGCAATCTTGAAAAGGTTAGAAACCCACAGATTTGCACCATCTCTTCCGAGCTGGCCATCCAGCGAAAAGACAGTACAGGGGCTTCGGGCAAATGTTGAAACAAGTTCATAGCGGTTAGCTCCGCAATTTCCTTTTGTGTAATTTCCGTTACCCATTGATTTGCCAAATCAGGTGTAAAGTCTTCAATGGGCTGCAACATTCCTGCTAATATCTTAAACTCCCGGATGTCTTCTTTCCACAGAGCCTGAGCCAAGTCGTGCTCTTTCTCCCACCCGTTGGCTATATTTTTCAGCGTAGGCAAATCAACCCCAAAATTCAATTTATAGGTAATTCCCTTTTCACGCATACTATGAGAAACAACTCCGTTCATGGCTAAACGGAGTTGTACTCTAATTTCTTTTATTTTTTCCTCTAAGGTCATTCTTAATTATTTACTGATGGTAAAAATGAATAGCTGGCACTGTAACGCAACATTTGTTCACTATACCCCTCATCATAACTCACGGTTACATCTACAATTTCTCCTTCAGCATTTGTAACGGGCTGATACACCGGATTAACAAACCCTTTATACGGTGCTAGATTTAATTTTGCATAACGATCCAGCACTTCTTTATGTAAATCCGGATCTATTTTCACAGCATACTTTTCAACAATGACCCGGGCAGCTTCAAAGTCTCCGGTGGAACGGATGCGTTGTATTTCAGCTAGAAGCTCACCAAATAGAGCTCTGACTTTGGCGTAATCGTTGACCCGAACATACGTTTTACCTTGTTTCTTCACCAACTCAATGACTTTTTCCGATTGTCCTTTTTCATAGACCCAACGGGCAATTAACTGACGGTTACGCATATGCGACTCTTCCACGTCATTGCCTAAATTAATACGCACCAGTTGTGTCATCAGGCCATTCATTAAAAAGCTGTAATATTCGGCTTTGTAAGCCTCTTCATTGGGCGTTAAACCCAGTTCAACCAACTTAGCATCTGCCACATAGTAAAGACCAAACAAGTCGGCACGTGCCTCTTCAATGGTAGCACCATAGGCTTTCAGAGCATCTTCTGCTCCGGGCAATAGTCTGCCGGAACCGTGCCCTAAACACTCGTGCAAATCGGTGTGTAAATTGCCGGTTAAATCACCGTATTGATCCATCAAGTCCACCTCTGCCTGACTGTACGCAAACTCAGCTGCAAATCCATTTCCATGAGCAGATTTGTTATAGGCATCTGTAATGTTACCAATAGTAACCGACTTAGACCCGTGGTGGTTACGTATCCAGTTTGCATTAGGCAGGTTAATACCAATAGCCGTTGCAGGATATAAATCACCACCTAACATCGCTGCAGTAATCACCTTGGCAGATACTCCTTTCACCTCTTCTTTCTTAAACTCAGGGGCTACGGGTGAGTGATCTTCAAACCACTGTGCGTTACTACTGATGAGTTCTGTTCTTCGTGTTGCTTCAACATCTTTAAAGTTCACTATCGATTCCCAGCTGGCTTTTAATCCCAACGGATCGCCATAGGTTTCCGTAAACCCATTCACAAAATCCACACGGGAATCTAAATCGTGTACCCATAAAATGCTGTAATCATCGTAAGTCTTCAAATCACCTGTCTCATAGAACTCAATTAGCTTTTCTATGACACCTTTTTGTTTTTCGTTTTCAGCCACCGTCAAGGCTTTCTTCAACCAATAAACCACTTTTTCTATGGCTTCACCATACAGACCTCCTACTTTCCATACTTTCTCCTGCAAGTGCCCTCCCTCTTTCACCAAGCGACTATTGAGCCCATAAGAAATGGGTGTTTTATCATTAACATCTTTCTTCCCATCATAAAAAGCTTCTGCTTCCGCTTGGGTTACTCCTTGATAATAATTGCAAGAAGAGGTTTGCAACAAATCAACTCCATCGGCCTGATTCACACGTTTCGGGTCAACCGAAGCATCAAAAATCAGAGGTTGCAACACAGTGTATAGCTCTTCCACCGTTCCCTCTCCAACAGGTAGCATAGAGGCATCCACACTCATTAACGCCTCTTTAAAAAAGGCCTCCGAGAAAGCAGGCTCAAACTTTTCCATGCCATAGTGATGGTGAATACCATTGGAGAACCACACTCTTTTTAAATAAACTTCAAAAGCGGTAAAGTCTGCACTTTTCCGGTCTCCTTTATAATCCAGATAAATGGCTTCTAAAGTTCTACGAAGGGTCAGGTTATACTTTCCATTTTGGTCGTAAAGAATATCTCTACCACATTGTGCAGCCTCGGATAAATAATAAACTAATTTCTTTTGATCTAAAGAAAGGCCATCAAATCCCGGCACTTGATAGCGTAATATTTGTAAATCGGCAAATCGTTCCACGTTATAGTTAAATTTTTCTTCTACATTATCTGAGCCTGTTTTTCCACAAGCAGTAAACAGAACAAGCATCAAAATTGAATGCAATATTAATTTCCTCATGTTTTTTCTAGCGAATTTAATGGATTAAAATGAAAAAAGGAAATATGAAGTAAGTATTCCTTTGGACTTCATATTTCCTTTCAATGCGTTTTACTCAAGTTATTTACTTCTTATCGTGTAGTTTGGCGTATCTCTTACGATAAGAATTTGGTGTTTCCCCTACATTTTTATAAAAAGCAGCGTAGAAAGATTGGCGATTGGCAAACCCAACCATTGCACTGATTTCCTCAATGTTTTTGTCTACATACCTTTTATCTTTTAATAAATGTAAAGCATCACGAATTCGGTGCTCATTTAATAAGCTGGAAAAATTTCTCCCAAAGCGTGAATTTACTACAGCAGATAAATAACGAGTATTGGTACTCAATTCCTCAGCTAACTCTTTTGCTGAGAAAGTTGAATCCCTATAGCGTTTTTGAATAACAACAATATCCAAAATTTTGTCATATAACTCATCAGCCAATTCAGGACGGATAAGTGAGCGATAAGCTGCATCTTTATCCTGTCTCTCTCGAATGTTGTAAGGACGTTTATTCGGATTCTCTTTTTTCATAAAATTATTACTTTAAATATTAACTAAACTATCATAGTAGACTACAAAACACAATTCACAACAAAATTGTTTAGGGTAACAATAAAAAAACAGGCATAAATTAAAAGACTTTGGGTAGTTTTATATTTTATAAACGCATAATATTCAGTGTTTTTTATTTTTTCTGTCGCTTTTTACACCTCAAAAGAATCTATACAAATGGGTTCTATAGCCTGTAAACAAACAAATACAAAATGGACTAACGCACTTGTTGAATAAATAGTACATGCAAAAAAACATTAACAACCTTTAACCTGTCTTTAGCAAATAAAAACGCACAAATACCGAAATTTACTAAATATGAATAAAACCCTTAAAAAATATTTCGGTTTCGACTCTTTCCGTCCTCTCCAAAAAGAAGTGATTGAACAGTTACTACAAAAAAAAGACGCCTTGGTCATTATGCCAACAGGGGGAGGTAAGTCCATTTGCTATCAACTCACGGCTTTGTTGCTGCCGGGTACCACCATTGTGGTTTCTCCTTTAATATCCTTGATGAAAGATCAGGTGGAAGATCTTAAAATCAGTGGCATTGCAGCCGAAGCTTTGAATAGTAGCAACACGGACGAGGAGAACAGAAAAATTAAAATGAGGTGTTTAACCGGAGAGATAAAACTGCTGTATATCTCTCCTGAAAAACTGCTGAGCGAAACAGACTATTTATTAAAAGACATAGAGGTTTCTCTTTTTGCTGTGGATGAAGCACATTGTATCTCTCAATGGGGACACGATTTCAGACCTGAATATGCACAACTGGGATACCTACACCAAAAATTCCCCCAAACACCCATCGTGGCACTGACTGCCACTGCCGATAAAATTACAAGAGAAGACATTGCCAATCAACTGCAATTACACAACCCGCAGCTTTTCCTCTCCTCTTTCGATCGTCCCAATTTGCATTTGGAGGTTAAACGGGGTTATTTGCAAAAAGATAAAAACAAAGCCATACTTGCCTTCATTGCACAACGACCCAATGAGTGTGGAATCATTTATTGTTTAAGCCGAAATAACACCGAGAAGATTGCTTCTTTTTTGAAAAAACAGGGGCTATCGGTTGGTGTTTATCATGCCGGTTTATCGAATAAAATCCGAGAAGAGGCTCAGGAGGATTTCATCAACGACCGGATTCAGGTAATTTGTGCCACCATTGCTTTTGGTATGGGCATCGACAAATCGAATGTTCGGTGGGTCATTCATTACAACTTGCCTAAAAGCATTGAAAACTTCTATCAGGAGATTGGACGAGCCGGACGTGACGGACTACCCAGTGACACCTTATTATTCTATTCGGTAAGCGACATCATTCTCCTAACGCAGTTTGCCAATGAAAGCAAGCAGCAAGATATAAATTTGGAGAAGCTGAACCGTATGCAGCAATATGCTGAAGCCAGAAATTGCAGACGTAGAATTCTACTCAATTATTTTGGAGAGACCACCGCCACCGACTGTGGCAACTGTGATACCTGCCTAAATCCTCCCCAACAATTCGATGGAACAGTAATAGTTCAAAAGGCACTGAGTGCCATTGCCCGTACCAATCAGCAAATTGGCATCAACCTGCTGATAGAAATAATAAGAGGGATGCAAAACAGCAGAATCACACAAAACCAATACCACTTACTAAAAACCTACGGAGTAGGAAAAGACATCTCTGCACATCACTGGCAGGTTTATCTGCTTCAAATGATTCATTTGGGTTATTTGGAAATTGCCTACAATGAATACAATCACCTAAAAATCACCTCTTTGGGTAAAGCGGTTTTGTTTGGACAATCTCAAGCCTCCTTAGTAGTTATACAAGAGGAGAAAGAAGTGGAAAAGAAGAAGAGAAAGAAAACAACCGGAAAAGAGAAAATAAAAATGCTAGGGTTCCCCGCCATTGAAAACGAAGAGCTCTTCAACGATTTAAAAGCACTTCGAAAAGAGTTGGCACAGGAAGAGGGGGTGCCGGCCTATCTGGTTTTTTCCGATAAAACATTGCGTTGTTTAGCCAATGCACAACCCACCACCCTTTTGGCTTTTGGATTAATCAATGGCGTGGGTGAATACAAACAGAACAAATACGGAGATCTTTTTATCAAACGAATTGCTCATTTCTTAAAGAAAAAATAAGCCTTGTGTTACTTGCATTGTTTCAACAAGTCACTCAACTCCACTTGGGGAAATCCCAACTGAATGGCTTGCTCCAAACTAGATTTTGCCAGGTGCTTTTTATCTGTTTTAAGGAAAACCTGTCCTTTCAGCACAAAGATATCGGGCAGGTCGGGATTAATCTTTTCGGCTTCCTCTGCATCCAATAGAGCCATATCCCACTGCTCCATATCAAAAGCCACATGGGCACGTGCCAGGAAGAGCAACGCATCCTGAGGATAGTGCTGAATCATCCGGGTTAATAACTCTGTCGCCTCTTTCAGTTTCTTCTCGGTCTGCAAAAGAGTAGCCAACCCCAACTGGGCATTGTAATGGTTTTCATCCAAAGATAAAATACGTTTATAATCAATACGTGCCGCCACATAATCTCTGTTGATACCATTGATGTAGGCACGCATCAACAACGCCTCTGTGTTCTCAGCATCCAAATCAAGAACCAAACAGTAGTCCACATAAGACTTCTTGGTTTCTCCCAGCTCCAAATAGATAGCTGCCCGGTTCAGTAACACAGGTATAGAATAGGGTGTGATGTTCAAGGCTAAGGTATACGAGTTTATGGCATCATCGTACTTCCCCAGTTTTTTTTGTATCAAACCAATGTTAGAGAATAACAAAGCATTTTTTACGTTAGTAGGATCTAGCTTTAACGCTTCACGAAATAAGTGTTCGGCTTCCTCGTATTGCTCTTGTTCCAAAGCCTCCACTCCTTGCAACGCAAAGTCAATGTAACTCTGAGCATTTAGTGCAGCAAAAGAAACGGAGAAGAGAGAAACAAAAAAGAAGACGGATATTTTTTTCAACATATTTTCTTAATTTTGACTCTAAAGATAAACAAAGTAAGTTTATCAGCTGTTGAATACGTATAAATACAAACATTCTATTCAGAAAATTATGAGTCATTCACATTCTCACAATCACACCATAAATCTCAAAGCACTGCATCGTTCCTTCATCTTAGGAATTAGTATTAATTTAATTTTTGTTGCCGTTGAGTTTGGGGCCGGTTTTTGGTACGACTCCTTGGCTTTAATCTCCGATGCCGGGCACAACCTAAGCGATGTAGTTAGTTTAGTTCTGGCCTTAATTGCATTCAAATTGGCTCAGATGAGTGCTACCAAGCGTTTTACCTATAGCTATAAAAAAAGCACCATCCTGGTCTCCTTACTGAATGCACTGATATTGTTAGGTGTAGTATTTTTATTGATTTACAAAAGTATTCACAAACTAACCACCACTACCGAAGTGCAAGGGCTGGCCATTGCCTGGGTGGCAGGAGTGGGTATATTGGTCAATGGGTTTACCGCTTTCCTGTTGCTGAAAGATAAAGATCACGACCTGAACGTAAAAGGAGCCTACCTGCATATGATTGCTGATACGTTGGTTTCGGTGGGTGTTTTTGTTTCGGGCATTGTTATTCATTACACCGGTTGGTTCATCATCGATCCCATCATCGGTATCTTAGTCGCGGTCATCATTTTATTCTCCACCTGGGGGTTACTCTCCGAGAGCATTCGTCTGGCTTTAGATGGTGTTCCACAGTCTATTAATCCGGAAGAGATAGAGCAAGAGATATTAAAAATCAACGGAGTCTTGGAGATACATCACCTGCATATATGGGCAATGAGTACAACAGAGAATGCTCTGACGGCTCACATTGTTGTATCGAGCGATTCCAATTTACAGACCATAGAGCACATCAAGCAAGACTTACGTCAAATGTTAATGCAGCATCACATCAATCATCCTACCTTTGAGTTTGAACATCCTCAAGAGGATTGCATGGGGTATCATAACGATTAAATTAAGGTGTTTTAAGGTGTTCGTTTTTGCTTTTCCAAAAATGAATTAAAAATAAATCTTTTCCCAAAAATGAATTAAAGATAAATTTTGATTATAGTTCTATTTATGTTTAGGTTGCAGCAACCTAATAGCTCTTTTGTCTCTTTTTCTCTTGAAA
>CAZOVL010000089.1:0-11116 GCA_964583185.1 uncultured Bacteroides sp.
CCCTCTTAGACCCAAGGGGCATCGGTCTAGGACTGAAGGCCTGTCGGTCTAGGACTGAGCACCCTTCGGTCCTAGACCGACCAGCTTAAATAAAAAGCTCTGTTTTAAGCCTTTATTCAACGCCTCTATTTTCTCTCTTCTTTTATCCCTTGATTTATAGAATAAAATGGATCTTTTTCACTCTGTAACACCTTCTTAAAAGGTCTGCAATCTAATCATTATTTGTTCTTCTTATTTTCGCATTCATTCTGTAATAACTAAAAAAGACCTTTGCTACTGAAAACAAACAAGATGTTATGAAAAGTATGAATGAAGGAAAAAAACAAACCATAAGTCGAATTAAGAATTATCTATTCATTGGCTTATTTCTATTAATACCTACTTTATTGAATGCACAGACTCTTTTCAAAGGCTCTGTAAAAGACAAAAAAACAAATGAAGCTTTAGCAGGCGTTACTATTTTAATAAAAAATACAACTAAAGGAACCATAACTAAACTAGACGGAAGTTTTCAATTGGAAGTATCTCCGGGAAAATACACTTTATTAGCCTCATACATTACTTATGACCCGGTGGAATATGTGGATGTTGAAATTAAACGGGGAGAAACTAAGTTTATTGACATAACAATGAGTGAATCCATTACAAATCTTGGAGAAGTAACAGTGGTTGCACAAAAGAATCTGGAAGGAGAGAAAGCATTAATTTTGGAGCGACAACAGGCGTCGGTGGCAGTAGAACATATAGGTGTTAAAGAGATGTCTATTAAAGGGCTTTCTACAGTTGCCGATGGGATAAAAAAAATCACTGGAATCTCAATGGAGGGAAATAACAAAGTTTTAGTTCGTGGACTAGGCGACAGATACAGCATGACTTCTCTTAACGGCTTTCCAATAGCCTCTCCTAACCCCGACAACAAATTAATTCCTCTTACCCTTTTTCCAACAACGGTAGTAAAAAATGTAAAGGTGAGCAAAGTGTATGAACCTTCTGTTTTTGGAGATTACTCTGGTGCACACATCAATGTGGAAACTAAAGAGAATATAGGTGCCGATTTTTTTACCTTTGGGGTTTCCACTGGAGGAAGAACAAATGTACTATTTAGCGATTTCTACTCTTCCGACAAAGGAGAAATAGGTGTTCCTTATCTGGGAATATCAAGAGGATTGAAGTTATCCAAACAAATCAAAGAGATGCATTCCGATGATTTCTCCGATTATTCCAGACAAAAAAACCCTTTTGCCACCGGTTTCTCAATCCACCATTCCACTGCAAAACCCGAAGTAGGCTTGGAGTTTGGAATAGGAAAATCATGGAAAATAGGTAGGCAAAAGCTTAACGTCCTAATTGCAGCTAATTTCAGCAACGACTATGTAGTAAATAAAGATGCCTACACCTCATTAATGAATGCACAAGGTGTGATAAGAGAACAATTTGATTACAACAAATACCTTTATGAAACCACATTTACCTCGTTGGCACAAATTAGTTACTCCATAAGAAACAACGATATGTTATCGTACAACATTATGTATGTAAATAATACGGAAGATATTTACACCAGGCGAGAAGGAGTAGATGCAGAAGAAAATGACCTAATAGGAAGCAACAGCATTTACCACATCTATTCCTTACTCAATAATCAGATAACGGGGAAGCATCAGTTTTGGAGTAAATTATTTACTGATTGGCAGTTCTCTTATGGAAGAACAACTAGCGATGAGCCAGACAGGAGACAAGTAATGTTTGCAAAAAACACCAATCAATCGTTATCACTTTTTAAGTTGAACCAACAAGAAACCATGCGTTATTTTGGTGAGTTATTTGAGGACGAATGGAATGGAGAAGTAAAGGTAAAATACAATTTGAATAAATCGGATACGCCAAATTTCATCCGATTGGGAAGCTCATTAAGAGATAAGTCTCGCGATTTCTATTCGGCAAACTTCTATTACAACATTAAGAAGATTCACCCTGAAATAACCGATATATACAATACCGACGATTATCTTAATGAAGAGAATTTAATGAACGGAAACATCAGCATCAATAAGAACTCTCAACCTAGAAACAAGTATTTTGCAGAGGCAGACATCATAGCTGCATTTATCGACTTTGAATATTATCCAATAAAAAACCTGCTGATTGCAGGTGGTGTACGCTACGAACACTCTTCTCAATCGGTACGCTACTGGACAGATTCTGCAATGGAGAAGATGGTAAAGCTCAATGCTAATGATTTCTTCCCGGCACTGAACCTTAAATACATAATTAATAAGAATCAAAATTTAAGACTTAGTGTTTCACGCACCATTACACGACCATCGTTTCTGGAAATGGCTCCGTTTGAATACCAGGAATCTTATGGCGGCATTACCTCTCGTGGATATGCAGATATACAAAATGGTTACAACACAAACATTGATTTACGATATGAATTATTTAACAATGGCGATATGTTCTCCATTGGAGCATACTATAAATATTTAGAAGACCCCATTGAAAAAATACTAGAGTACTCGGGATCATTAATACAGAGTTTCAGAAATGTAGAGAAAGGTACTGCTGCAGGAGTAGAGATGGAGGTAAGAAAACAATTAACCAAAGACCTAAAAGTAGATTTTAATGCCTCTTATATCTATACACATATATCATTACCAAGCAATAGCACCTATACCGATCATTCCAGAGCGCTACAAGGAGCATCTCCTTTTCTTATCAATTTGGATATTAACTATGCTCCTAAATTCAGTACAAATAAAGAGGGGTCTTTTTCTCTGGTATATAATGTGCAAGGACCAAGAATTAGATCGGTAGGTATTGGAGGGGTTAATAATGTAATGGAAGAAACGTTTCATTCGTTAGATTTTATCTGCTCATACAACTTAAACTCAAAAATAAAATTGAAGTTTCAACTCAAAAATTTAATGGATCAAAAACAAAAATTCAGTCAGAAAGTGGCTGAAACAGGAAAAAAAGAAATTGTTGAATATTATAAAAACGGAATATCTTTAGGAGTTGGTTTTTCAATGGACTTCTAAGGTTATTCCACAAACAAAAAAATTAAAATATGAAAAGAAAATTAGTGAACAGTGGATTATTTTTTTATCTGATTATGAGTCTTTTAACTATCGGCTGTGGCAGTGATGACAATATGCCTAACACAGAACCACCAGTTGAAATCAATGAGCTAAAAGGAAAATTAACGGAAAGTATTACCTTAAAAGCAAATACAACTTATTCTTTAATTGGAGGCTATGAAATTGAAGAAGGTGGAGTATTAACTATTGAAGAGGGAGTTACTATAAATTCCACACAATCCATTGACGGAGCGCCCGATTACATATTAGTAAAACAAGGAGGAAAAATTATTGCTAATGGAACAAAGGAAAAACCAATTGTAATGACCTCTACGCAAAAAAATCCGGGAGCTTGGGGTGGTGTTCATATCTGCGGTAAAGCCCCCATCAACCTAACAGGAGGTAAAGGGAAATCGGAAATAGGCGATGCAGACTTTGGGGGAAATGACCCTCACGACAACTCGGGTATTATGCGATACGTACGTTTGGAGTATACCGGCTTTGCTTTTAGCGCAACCAAAGAATCCAACGGATTAACACTCTATGGTGTGGGAGATGGAACCACGCTAGAATACCTTCAAACCTACAAGGGGGCAGATGATGGCTTCGAGTGGTTTGGTGGAACCGTAAATGCTAAATATTTAGTATCTACAGCTAGTGGAGACGATTCTTTTGACTGGACAGATGGTTGGGTAGGAAAAGGACAGTTCTGGGTTGCTTATCAAGATCAAACAGCAGCAGCACCCAACGGAACAGCCAATGGAGATTGTTTAATTGAGGCAGATAACAGAGAAGATAACTTTACAAATACACCTGTATCCAGCCCTGTTTTAGCCAATCTTACTCTTGTAGGAAATAACGACACCAATGAACAGCAAAGAGGAATTAGACTCAGAGCAGGTACGCACATTAAACTATACAACACACTTATTGTGGGAAAAGAAAAGGCGTTAACTACAGCAACAACAGAAACAGAGCAAAGTTTCTTGAATGGGAAATCTTTTGCAGAGTATATTCACACAAGCAAAAAGTTTGTTTATGAAAACAAAGGCAATCTGGATTTAGAGAACAAAGAGGGTAACGCCATCAACCAAGAAATAACTTTCAAGGAGGGTTATGTAGGAACTATTGAAAAAGGCAAAGACCTATCTTTTGACTCATTCTTCACCTTAGCTAATTACAAGGGAGCTGTACAAGAATCTAACGATTGGACAGCCGGATGGACTAAAAAATAAAAAGAGATGAGTTTTCCTATTTCTAGCTCAGGTTATACAATCTGGGCTTTTTTTTATTTTAAATAGAAAGAAGGGGGCCAATAAAAAAACAAGCTCCCTATTTTTACGTATCATACTAACCCATTACTGATTTTAAGAAAACAAACAATAAAAATCAATAGGATAAAAAACAAAGTAGTTATTTAGTTGTTTTATTTAGCAGTGTTGTATTATATTTATAAAATAAAAAATCGTTCTATCTGTACTACGCATGAAATTTAAAAATATACTGTTAGTAAGTCTTTTGATTTTAGGAATGCTAGCCTGTACAAACAAGGATGATCCATCTTTAACTTCCAAAGATGGTTTAGATGGTTTTTTGACTTTAACCATTAACAGTGGTTCTTTGAAGTCAAGCACTAGAACAACTACAAGAACTGAGCCTCACTCACCCGGAACTGAGCCTGGCGAAGGAGCCGAAATAAAAATAAATAACTTAACTGTTCTTTTAACAGACTATACCGGAACAATAAAACAGGTTGTTCCAATTCCAAATGCTAGTGGTATTGAAAGTTCTTATACCACAGATCCATTTAAGGTCACTCCTGGGGAATATTGGGTCTTTGCACTAGTTAATAGTCATATACAAATAACTAAAAACCAATCTGTTGACCAAGTAATAAAAGCAGCATCTGCAGAAGAAATCACCTCAGGTTTTCGAAAAGGATCTTTTTTTATGACAAATGCTCAAATAAAAGGCATAGAAGGTGTTGCTATAGCTGCCGGTATTCTTGTAAGAATTGAAGCAAATAAAACGTCAACAGCTCAAGTCAATGTAGATCGTTTTGCAGCCAGAATAGATAACGTTACAAAGACTCCTGACATAACAAAATTAAAAGATATTTTTAATAAGGCTGATCCGAACTTTATGGATGAAATAGAGGTTGTTGGGTTTGTTCCAATGAATTTAAATTCAAAAATGTATCTTATCCAGAGTTTTGCTCATGAAAATCCTACTACACCTGAGCGACAAGTCTATTTACAAACTCCACCTGTTGCCAACCTTAATAGCTATTTACTTCCTCCTACTACTTACAAAAAAGTAAACAATGAAGGTATTGGCGTTGCAAACTTAACAAAAAAAGAGGATTTTGTAAAAAAAGTATATGTATCTGAAAACCGACCGGACTTTATACCTAAAGCCGATGGCACATATACAGCACTAAGAATGAGAACTACAGCTGTTATTTTTCGGGTTGATGTAAAAAAAGAAAAAAACGCTGTTCCTACTTTTTATACATATAATGGGAGAATTTACTTTGACTACACTAAACTTCAAGCAGTAGTTGCCGACACAAACTTTGATCTTACCGGAGTTGAGGAATCGGATGTTGAAGCTATTAGAGCTAAGGGCATTTTAGTTTATGAAAATGGTGTTATGTATTATACTTTCTTTATTATAAATGACTCTAAAGATGCAAATGGAGATTATATTTATAATTATCTCTATTTTGGTAAACCTTATTACAGTGTCTTTCGCAACTCCATTTATAAATTAAAAATAGCATCAATCAGCAACTTAGGCGATGATGTTCCTGAAGGTGATAAAGACCCCACAACAGTAATTGATCCTGATGAAATAAATATTTTTGTAGATGTAGCGGTTGAAAATTGGGTATTGAAGGAAATTGAAGTTGAGTTATAATCATTCTTGCCCTTAACATCCAAAGAATAAATCCGGTTAAAGGGCATTAATCTAGCTCCACTTTCTATATTTGTTTAACAGTTCTTCTTCAGAGAATTGAGCGGCTAACGATTTGACCCTTGCTTTCAATAAAAACTTACGTCCTTCAAGTGTACGGGTATAAACCAGCTGACATCTCCCCACCCTTTTCCTCCAATTCTTCTCAAAAGTACCGGCTAATGTTTTATTTACTCCTAAAAGAGTAGGAACAGCGTGATAATCACTCCGCAAAGCCTTAAAAAAACGACTTTTACGAACAATAATATATCGTGGATTATCTATTACACTCACAATCTCAATCAGTGCATTGATAAAAATAGATTGCTCTGCAATTGATCCCCCTTTCAGATAACAGGAAACAGCTCCCTGTGTATCTTGACTTACCTCTACCTCTAGTGAATCTCGATTGGTATTTATGCTTCCTTGCTTTATAAGCGACTCTAATAAGGCCTCAGCAATTTGTTTGATGTCTTTTGAAATATCTCGATAGCTGAGGTATAACTTAAAAGTTTTAATGGTTTTTACTCCAAAAAAGATTAACCCCATAATGCTTGCATAGAGCAAAAAGTAAGCAATCCAATTCCCGTTTTTTATAAAACGGACATTATTCAGAAACACCTCTAAGACTTCAGAACCATAGATAAGCAAAGCCATGACTAAATCCAAAACAACATAAGCAATGGTTTTATTCAGATATAACCCCTTTTGTTCTTCATAACTCTTTTCCGTCTCAGAGGCAAAAGGTACCTTAACCCCATCGACTAACTCTCTTCCCGAATGAATGGCATCCATCCATCGGTCATTCAAGTTCGTTCGTTTAGCTGCAATTGTAAAAGTAGATTCATTTAGTTCGTTTACAACATCTTCAGTATACTGGGGTCGTATGACATCTAGTCTATTGATTCCGTTTTCTATATAGGGTATCTTTTTACTTGAAACCCCTACGAATGATTGAAACCTTCTACTTAACAATTTCATATCCCTCCCTCCTTCATCATCGGTAGAGTCTAAACAGATTAAGTGCCATATATTACTTGTTTTGGAAGGATTTTCCTTTTCTGTTCGGATAGCTCTTCCTCGCATCTGATTAGACAAGACAAATGAGCCCACAAAACTGGCTAAAATCAGTGTGTTGATGGCAGGGGCATCCCATCCCTCTCCCAACAAGGCCTTTGTACCAATAAGTAGCTCGACTTCTCCTTCTGTGAAAAGCTGAGTTGTTAACAAAACCATATGCTTACTGATTATGGCATTGCTCTCCAAAAGAATGTGGCTGTCTCTATATTCTTTGTAAAGAAAAGAATCTATGGGCATATCCCGTTCCACCCATAGTTGAGTTAACCGGGGTAAAGAGCTTTTAGGCAACAACACCACAGAGCCTGTTAACACTGCTATCTTTGTGGTTTTTACCTCACTGGCTAGAATCTCTTCAAAAATAGGAATTGCTCCTATTTTTCTTACAGAAGATACAACATTTACATCTTGTGACAAAGACTCCATGCGTATGTAATCAGTCAGAATAACCATTCTCAAGTTCTTTCGGAGCTTTGACTCTTCAAACCGAACGATTTCAATAATGCTCTTTAATTTACTAATACTTGAGAGTAATATTTTGTCTAAGTTTCTGCTATATGATAAAACCACTTGCCTTTTATCTAAGACTCCGTGCCTCTTCAACTGTTTTAATAGTTTCTCTTTTTCCTCTTCATTACCCATAAAAAACAGTCGGTCCTGAAAAAGAAGAAAGTTAAGAATGGCCTCTAATCTATCATAGGTTAAATAAGGTATTTCATCTTTAGCACTTATTCCAACAACATCTAAATGGTTACAAGGAATCTCTATCCGATTGGTGGAGAGTAGAATTAAATAAGAGGTATAAATAAAAAAATTAGTATAAATCCATTCTAAGTGCTCCTGAGGTTCTTTCCATATTGCTGTTTTCTGAAAAGACTCAATTAAAAAGGTTGATTTAGAATATTCATCAAATAATGTTCTAATATTATTCCTGTATTTCTGAATCAGCTGAATTTCCTCAACTGTAGGGTTTGAGAAATAGACATAATCTTGGTGAGGACATAAATCTCCTTCACGAATCAATTCAGGAATAGATATTTCCATATCAATGGGACCATTCAGTTCCAAATATCTTAGCCATTCACTGTAGCTGGAGTCATAGGGAGGTGTTGCGGTTAATCCTACCACCGTGAGAGATAATGCCTCTTTAACCTCTTTGAGTGTATTCCACCACTGATTTTTAAGGTGATGTGCTTCATCTAACACCAATACATTGAGATGCGCCCCTTTTAGATTCTTAATGATGTTTCTTTTCTTTTCCTCTTCGTTACAAGCTACATGAAGACCCTGATAAGTTACAACAGTCAGTTTTTTTGGCTGCCTTATATCTGTAGATATCCAATCGGGAACAGTATCTACCTCTAAAAACAATTCACACAAGCGCTCTATCCACTGATCTCTTATGACCAAGGTAGGTGCTAAAATAAGAGTTGTTTGATTTAACTTCCGAACTACTTCCAGTCCCAGAACCGTTTTTCCCGATCCGGGAGGTGCTACAATATGCAAATGATTATCTTGCAAGAAGACATCGAGTTGATTTAAAACTCTTTTTTGATAACTCCTCCAGGGGTATTTAAATTTTGCATCAGAAAAAACATTCTCCATAATAGGAACTGACTCTTTTTTACTACTTACAGGTTGACTATTCGAAACACTCACTATTTTTTCATAGAACTACAAAGGTTTATTCTTTCGGCTCATCATTATCATCTATTGCGTCGTTTACTATTTCTGATAAAGTATCAACCAAATGTTGTACAGAAACAAACTCTCCATCTTCAATACGCTTGGAAATCATAGTCAGAGGAAATATCACGATAGATTGTTCCTCGTGATTAAGACACAAATCACGTCCGTATTCATCCCGGACAATACCCCACTTAAAACCCGAAAACTGATATTGAATGTAATCCCCTAAAGCTAACCCTAAGGATTGTAGCTCATAGGTCTGTTCCTTGGAATATAACTCTTCATCTAATATCTCTTGTATAAGAGGCACCGTTCTGTTTTTCTCGTGTAACGCATCCAATTCACTAGCCTGGATATTTAGAACTTCTGAAACACGCTCATACACCTCTTTATAATCGGCATACTTAGGTTCAAAAATAGTAGTTCTTTTCAAATAAATAGTAGCTATGGTTTCTATCATCTCCTCGACATCGCTTAAAGCATTCTTTGTCTCCACATTTTCCTTATCCTCTAACGGAACTGTGACAGAAAAAATAATATAACTATCAAGATAACCCACTTCGTATATATACGTCACATTACCTTCTTCCAAAGAGTCTGAATGATAACCATAGTAACTTTTATCCCCCTTGATTTTTAATACATACCCCTCTTCTTTTGCATTCTTGGCTACTGTATCTTGGATGTTAATCGCTTTGGATTCATCTTTCGGTGCTATAGATAACACAGAAATTCGTATATAAACAGTATTCTCATCAGCCGTGTATAAAATAACAGTTTGCTGTTCATCTTCCCAATCGGAGTAATATTTATCAGGAACAGAGATAGATTTTAATCCATCTCCTATTTCAAATAATTTCATAATATTTTGATTTTAGTAAACTCATCGCTGATAAATATAAGACAAATATTTTTTTATAAACGCTATATCTCAACACACTCTAAAAAAACTTTGACATAAACGATATAATCCTTATCTTTTAATACCTCTTCTACTAAAAGGATAGAGAAAAAGTATAATTCATCTAGAGCCAATACGTATGAAAAACATAAAAATAGTTGTTTGCTTAATAGGGCTCATCACTTTCTTTTCTGTCCAAGCTCAACAAATAATCCATTTAGATTATAAGTATTCTGAGGACTTGAAAAGTGAGATAAGCTCACAGTTATCATTAGCTTCACCTAACGGAGTGCAGTATTTAATGTACGCAGATACTCTAAAGAAATATAACACTTCATTCCCCATAGAATTAGAAATTGGCACCTATTCTTTGGAAATACAATTTAAATCTACTCACTATGGGAAAGACTCATTAAGTTATCCATTTGTAGTCAATGGAAAGGAAAATGATATAAATATAACTGTTGGGTTTTATCTTGAGAAAGAAGACTACTATTTTGAAAACAATAGCTGGAAAGCGAAGAAAAAATATCCGCAAGGAATGATTAATATTTCTAAATTTTATGACGCTCCTTCAGGACTTAAAATTAGCTATGCTCCCCACATTAAAGCTACTACTTATTACAAAGAGCCTTTTTTCACATTAGAGAATCACACAGCAGACACAATATATGGTGAATACCTACGGGTTATTTCTGGGGCATTCTGACCCCATTAGATTCAGAGCATAGAAAAACAAGAAAATGGATAGGTATATTAGATGATAATTTTGCCCCTGAAGCTCCTCTCTATCCCGACTCATCTAAGATAGCATCAGTAGGCTCCTTTGGAATATTCAGCGTAATGCCTAAATTAAAATATCTATTCACGTTGCTCTGTTCTACAAAAGAACAATCTACAGGAGTATCTGAATATAAAACAGCCGATTATTGCAGTTGGTGGGCAGGTACTAAAGAGTATTATAAAATAGAATATGAATTTGAAGTAAAATAAAGATCTGTATGTAACAAAATAGAACAAAAAAGTCTGTAACCCTTATATATAAGACATTACAGACTTTCTGCCAACTATTAATATTGAAATTCAACTTTTATTCATTGTATTCATAAGTCAATGCACCCGATGGGCAAGCATCAATCTGACTAATTAATTCTTCAGTTGTAGCAAACTCAGGTTTCACCCAAGGTCTTGCTTCAGGATTGTATACTTTAGGTAAGGTTTTGGTACAAATCCCCGCGTGTTGGCATAAATGTGGCTGCCAGATAACTGTGATATCGGCACCTTTATACCTAATTACTTTTTTTTCCATAATTACTAAAATTTTTTTACGATTTCATCCCACTCCGGATGTCTTTTAATATATGCAATAACAAAAGGACATATAGGAAACACCTTACGTCCTTGTTCTTTTATA
>CAZOVL010000090.1:0-11100 GCA_964583185.1 uncultured Bacteroides sp.
CATTGCCTAAAACAGCTTTAGAAATTGAGGTTCAGACTAAAAAAGAAACATTCATCCCCGGCGAGTTTAGTAGATATGCTGAAAGATATTTGCATCAAACAGAAGTTACCACACATAAAAAAGAAGAATGGACCATTGAAAAAGTGACTATTCGCTCAGTAGGTATTCCCGATAAAGAGAAAACTTACTTTGTTAAGATGAATGATAAATCAGTGGCTCCCTTAATGGAGTTATCAGAACAAGGAGTAGTAATGTCTATCAACTGTCCTTTTACTCCTCGAGTTGAGAAAAAAAAGGAGGATGTTCAGATAAAAAAACAAATTGATCCAAGAGATTTTCTTACAGAAGAAATCCTTCTAGCTAATTCTACGGCAAAAATGGCTGAATTGGTAGCACAAGAAATCTACAACATAAGAGAAAGTAGAAATATACTCTTAAGAGGACAAGCTGATTATATGCCCAAAGATGGTGAGCAATTAAAACTAATGCTTAGCAAGTTAGAAGAACAAGAAGAGGCAATGACTCAGATGTTTACAGGCACAAGCCAGATTGAAGTTAAATACTTTACTGTTAGAGTGGACCCTTCAGAAGAATTTAAGGACAAGGTAGTTTTCCGTTTTTCAAAGAAACTAGGAGTTGTTGACGCTGATGATTTAGCAGGAGAACCTATCTATGCAAAATTAACCGATTTGGAAAACATTCCCCTTACAGAAACGAAAGGAAAACCAGTATCCAATGGTGTTGCATACAATGTTCCCGGAAAAGGAAGAGTGCAACTCACTTATCAAGGAAAGGAATTAGTAGCTACTGACCTACCCATTACTCAATTTGGTGTTTTAGAATATTTAGCCCCTACCTTATTTAACCGTAAATCAACGATTCAGGTACAATTCAATCCGGATACAGGAGGTATAATAAAAGTAGACAGACAAGAAAATTAAGAAATCAACCTATGGTACCACAACCCTATCAACCCAACACACTGCGCTACGAATCTGGTATGATTTATAAACGTGCCGGAAAAAGTGGAGTACTATTACCTACAATATCGTTAGGCTTATGGCATAACTTTGGAAGTGTTGACAAACTACAAGAGAGTTTAGAAAAAGTTCATTTTGCTTTTGATCAAGGTATCACGCATTTTGACTTAGCCAACAATTATGGTCCCATTTATGGATCTGCAGAAGAAACTTTTGGGTTTATAATGGAAAAATCACTCCGTCCATTTCGCGATGAACTTTTCATTTCATCTAAAGCAGGATATGATATGTGGCCTGGTCCCTATGGTAACTGGGGTTCAAGGAAATATTTAATCAGTAGTTTAAACCAGAGTCTCAAAAGAATGAAGCTGGAGTACGTAGATTTATTCTATTCGCATAGATACGATCCTAATACTCCTTTAGAAGAAACAATGCAAGCTTTGGTAGATATAGTAAAGCAAGGTAAAGCTCTTTATATAGGCATTTCTAATTATCCTGCTGAAGCTGCCATTAGAGCTTACCAATATTTAGCAGAACGTGATGTGCCTTGTTTGCTTAATCAAGGAAAATACAGTTTGTTTCAACGTATACCCGAAGAAGACAATTTATTAACTCATACAGCAGATGCAGGTGTAGGATTCATAGCCTATTCTCCTCTAGCACAAGGGTTATTAACCAATCGTTATTTGGAGGGTATTCCATCGGATTCACGAATAGCCAAAGGAGGATATCTTAAAAAAGAACATCTAACAGAGAGAAAAATAGAACAAATACGTCAACTCAATGATTTTGCTAAACAACGGGGTCAAACACTTGCCGAAATGTCTATTGCCTGGTTGTTAAATAAAAAAGAGGTTTCCTCTGTTTTAATTGGAGCTAGTAGTACAGCACAAATAACAGATAACTTAAAAGCATTAAACAACACCTCTTTTACTGCTGATGAGCTACAACAACTAGACAATATATCTAAAGAATAAACTCAGAAGTCAAGTTTTTATAAAGAGTATAAAACAAATAAAGAAGCCATTAAAGTCAGTTTTGATTTCAGTGGCTTTTTTCACACAACCACTCTCCACCCTGCTCTTCAAGCAATTAAAACCTTTCTGTTTTGTTTTCCACAGCTAATAATAAAACTTAATTAGACCCACAGTCGTAAAATATTAGTGTATATTTGCTATAAGATAATAAAGCGTATAAATCATTAAATAAAAGCAAACTATGAATAGAGTTCTTATTATTGGCGCAGGTGGAGTTGGTACTGTTGTAGCACACAAAGTGGCACAAAATGCAGCTATTTTTGAAGAAGTAATGATTGCAAGTCGTACCCAATCCAAATGTGATGAAATAGTAAAAGCCGTTGGTAACCCCAACATAAAAACAGCAAAAGTAGATGCTGATAAAGTTGAAGAATTAATAGCACTTTTTAATGAGTTTAAACCAGACATAGTAATAAATGTAGCACTTCCATATCAAGACTTAACTATTATGGATGCGTGCTTAGCGTGTGGTGTAAACTATTTAGATACTGCCAACTATGAACCTAAAGACGAAGCTAAATTTGAATATAGCTGGCAATGGGCCTATCACGATCGATTCAAAGAAGCTGGTTTAACAGCCATCTTAGGTTGTGGTTTTGATCCGGGAGTAACAGGTGTATTTACTGCTTATGCAGCAAAACATCACTTTGATGAAATTCACTATTTAGATATTGTTGATTGTAATGCAGGTGATCATAAGAGGGCTTTTGCAACCAACTTTAACCCTGAAATCAATATCCGCGAGATTACTCAAAACGGACGTTATTTTGAAAATGGCAAATGGGTACAAACAGGACCACTGGAGATTCATCAACCCATTACCTATCCAAACATTGGACCTAGAGAATCTTATTTATTATATCACGAAGAGTTGGAATCACTAACTAAAAACTACCCAAGCATTAAGAGAGCCCGTTTCTGGATGACTTTTGGTGAAGAGTATTTAACTCACTTACGTGTGATTCAAAACATTGGTATGGCAAGTATCAAACCCATAAATTACCAAGGACAAGAAATTGTTCCGTTACAATTCTTGAAAGCTGTTCTTCCTGATCCACAAGAATTAGGAGAACAATACACTGGAGAAACTTCCATTGGTTGTCGCATTCGTGGAATCAAAGAGGGACAAGAGAAAACTTACTACGTTTATAATAACTGTAGTCATCAAGCGGCTTACAAGGAAACCGGAATGCAAGGTGTAAGCTACACTACAGGAGTACCCGCTACTATTGGTGCTTTGCTGTTTTTACAAGGTATTTGGAAAAAGCCCGGTGTATATAACGTAGAGGAATTTGATCCCGATCCATTTATGGAGCAATTAAATAAACAAGGACTTCCTTGGCACGAATTATTTAATATTGATTTAGAATTATAATGAAAGTTGGTGATAAAGCTCCCGATTATTTAGGAATTGATTCTAACGGGAAAAAGATACATATAAGTGATTATAAAGGGAAAAAAGTAGTTCTTTATTTTTATCCCAAAGATAGTACACCCGGTTGTACCGCTCAAGCTTGCAACTTAAGAGACAACTACTCTACATTGCAAAAAGAGGGATATGAAGTTATTGGAGTTAGCATTGATAGTGAGCAATCTCATCAACGCTTTACTGAAAAGAACAACCTCCCTTTTACTTTGATAGCCGACACAGATAAAAAATTGGTTCAACAATTTGGAGTTTGGGGTGAGAAGAAAAACTTTGGTCGGACATACATGGGCACATTCCGTACCACCTTCATTATTGATGAAGATGGAGTGATAGAGAGAATTATTACTCCTAAAGAAGTAAAAACAAAAGAGCACGCCGCTCAAATTTTAAAATAAAACATGGCAAAAAAAGATAATTTAGAGAAACAAGAGTCCTCTGCAGAAAGACTGAAAGCGCTTCAGGTGGCAATGGATAAAATTGAGAAAAACTTTGGAAAAGGTTCTATCATGAAAATGGGAGATGATCATATTGAAGAAGATCTGGAAGTCATTTCTACAGGTTCCATTGGTTTAGATTCTGCGTTAGGTGTTGGTGGTTATCCAAGAGGAAGAGTTATAGAAATATATGGTCCTGAATCTTCAGGTAAAACAACCTTAGCCATTCACGCCATTGCTGAAGCACAAAAAGCAGGAGGTATTGCAGCTTTCATTGATGCTGAACACGCTTTTGACCGTTTTTATGCAGCGAACTTAGGGGTTGATATTAATAATCTTTTAATTTCTCAACCCGATAATGGAGAGCAAGCGTTAGAGATTACTGAACAGTTAATCCGCTCTTCTGCAATCGATATTATTGTAATAGACTCTGTTGCTGCATTGACACCAAAAGCTGAAATTGAGGGGGAAATGGGTGACAACCGTGTAGGATTGCAAGCCAGATTAATGTCGCAAGCTTTACGTAAACTAACTTCTGCTGTTAGCAAAACAAAGACCACCTGTATTTTCATTAACCAATTACGTGAAAAAATTGGAGTAATGTTTGGTAGTCCTGAAGTTACAACAGGAGGTAATGCACTGAAGTTCTATGCTTCTATTCGCATTGACATACGGAGAGGTCAACCCATTAAAGATGGAGAAGAAGTAATTGGAAATCAAACTCGTGTTCGCATTGTTAAAAACAAAGTGGCACCTCCTTTCCGCAAAACAGAATTCGACATTATGTTCGGTAAGGGAATCAGTAAAGATGGTGAAATTGTAGACTTAGGTTCTGATTTAGGTGTAATCACCAAAAGTGGATCGTGGTATAGTTACAACGAAACTCGGTTAGGTCAAGGTCGTGATGCAGCAAAACAATGCATAGCTGATAATCCTGAATTGGCAGAAGAAATAGAAGCTTTAATCTTCAAAGCAATAAAAGAGAAAGATAAGAAATAATTCAAATTATTATTTATTTGTCTATATAAAAACAAGGGAGATACTTTTTTTAGTACCTCCCTTGTTTTTATCTTTTTAAACTAGACTTCCATTTAGAACATACAAACATAAATCAGACTTACCACGCTGATAATAACCCATAGACTAATGCCTTGAATCATTGGTTTGAATCCCACCTGTTTTAATACATCAACAGAAAGAGAAGCACCAATAAAGAACAAGGTAAAAGTTAAGGCTTTACGTGCCAAACCATTAATTGCTGCACCAACCTGAGGCATAGTATCACTCAAAAGAAAAGTATTTACTATCATGGCTAGTATGAAAAAGACAATGAACCAAGGGATCGTTATTTTATGACTCCCTTTACGACTCATTATAGAGGTTATCAAAGCCACCGGAATAATCCACAAGGCACGTGTTAACTTTATAGTAGTTGCAATTTCCAATGCTTCTTCCCCATAAGCAGCACCTGCTCCTACCACTGAACTTGTGTCGTGTATGGCTATGGCACTCCAAGTTCCAAACTGATGCTGAGACAGATCTAACCAATGACCTATGGTTGGAAAAACAAATAAAGCAACGGCATTTAATATGAAAACAGTACCCAATGCAATGGAAATAGAACTCTCCTTGGCTTTAATTACCGGAGCAACTGCAGCAATAGCACTTCCTCCACAAATAGCAGTTCCTGTACTGATTAAATAGGAAGTGTTCCAATCCATCTTCAACAGTTTATATCCTATAAAAGCTCCTATTAATAACGTTCCTACTACAGAGGCTATGGTAAAAGTCATACCTTCTTTTCCGGAAGCTAATGATTCGTGCAGATTCATACCAAATCCCAAGCCTACTACTGCATATTGCAATAAATACTTAGATACCTTTTTATTAAACGTTGGATAAGCCTGACCACAGAGTAAAGCAAAAGCCAATCCCAAGAAAAGTGAAACGGGAGGAGTAATCCAAGAGGAGTAACCGGAGAACCCCGGAATATAATCGAGAAGTAAAAAACAGAGTAAAGCGAGTGATATTACCCAATAGATAATCTTTCTTTGTTGGTGTAAAGTAGCTAGTAGTTTATTCATCTTTTGTTTTATTTTTACTCCGCAAAGATACACTACATCTACCACATAGACCAATCGTTATTTCTTATACCCTATAACTTTTCGTTATGGATTACATAATCCATAAATTGTTTGGGTAGCCCTTCATCTATTCCGTGAGGCAAAACAAAACAAAAATCACGCTCCATGGCCAAATCATCAATATCAATTACCTTAAAGGTGCCGGCAAACAGCTCCTTATAAATGGACTGAACAGAAACCACAGCTATTGCATCACTCTCTTTTAAGAACAATTTTATGCTTTCTGTACTTCCCAAATGCATAATAACATCCAGGTCGGATAACTTTAAGTGATGTTTAGATAGAGCCTTTTCTAAAACCTCTAAAGTTCCTGAACCACGCTCTCTTAATACCCAAGGTATTGTTTTTAATTGGGGTATGGTTAACGAATCCGGATTGGATTGCATACGGCTACTTACCACAGCAACCAATTCATCTTTCATAAATGGAACATATTTAAACTCAACCGATCGGTGTAATCCTTCAATTAACCCTATATCTATTTGGTTATTACTTAATAGATTTTCCACTTCATAAGAGTTTCCACTGATTAAAGAGAGCTTTACAGACGAGAATTTCCGATTGAATCGAGCTAAAATAGGAGGAAGAATATATTGAGCAATGGTGGTACTTGCTCCTAACCGCAACTCTCCCACTACATTTTCTTGCAGCAAACCCATTTCATAATCCACCTGTTTATATAGTTTTGCTATTTCAGTAGCATATCGCAAAAAGGTTTTTCCGGCTGAAGTTAATGTAACTGTTTTTCCTCCTCGGTTAAACAGTCGAACCTGGTAGTTAGATTCCAATTCTTGAATGTGCTTGGAAATGGCAGGCTGAGTAATAAAAAGCTCTTTTGAAGCTTTTGTAAAACTCTGGTTTTGAGCTACACTTAAAAAAACTTTGAGTCTGAAATCAATGGTAGTCATCACTTATTCATTTAAGTCATCTGCCCTTATGCCTAAAGCTTGCATCAGTGGATAAGCCAAAATCTCTCCTCGTACACCCTCTTGTAAGTTCACATCTCCCATATTAAAAAGTACAACTTCTTTCTTCTTCAGAATCTCTGCATCCAAAAGATTAAATATGTCTTTTCCATACGAATTATAATCGCCTATTAAAGCAATGCGTTTAACCTCATCACTTTCTAAAGTCATTTGCAAAACCTCTAAAAAGAGTTGGTTTAAAGGAACTAAATTTTCAGTTGACACAGAAGCCATTAAAAACTCTCCTATTTCATTACGAAAAGCTTTGCCGTCTAAATCTGCTTTAAAGTTATTCGGTTGGGAAAACATCAGTTCTGAAGTCTCTTTATCGTGAAGCCAAATAACTTGAGAAGTCGGACTGCTTTCAGTTATCCCCAGGTCTAAAGCCAGATAACTAATCAAATCGAAAAGTTCAACGGAATTAAACTGTCGATTAAGAGTAGTTTCAAAATGCTTTTTTATATCAGTTACAATGAAATTGTAAAAAGTAGCGTCAAATAAATAGACCGTATCTTCAAATTTAATTTTCTGTTTCATAAGTGTTTTCTATGTCTTACATTTCAATTATAAAATAAAGATACAACAAAGTGAGTTCTTATGCACTTTATTATAAAGCAAAATAATAATTGACAAAGTGGCAGAAAACAAAGAAGATCGTTACTAGCTATTTTTTCTTATAAAAACAGCTAATAACAAGGAATATCTAGAAAGAGAAAAAGAAACCATCAATCTTTTTATTTTTCGCCTATTAAAAACGACTTTATAGCCTCTTTTACTCAACAGATAAAAACAATATAATAATTTGATTATCAACATAAAAAAGAATAACAACAACCACATATTATACAGCATAAAGCCCATTATAAATTAAAACGTACTAAACCTGATATTTATCGGTCTAGGACCGAAGGCTTGTCGGTCTAGGACTGAAGGGTGCTCGGTCTAAGACCGAAGGGGGTTGGGTCTAGGACCGAGTTGATACTACTTTTAAGTAAGGAGTATTTTTTAATGCTCTTCTTTCTTTTTTATGAATAAAACAAGATCTTGACTACCCATAAAGCAGACAGTTTGGCAGCATAAAATTGAATATAAAAGACAAAACAGCCTCTAACTATTTTTGGTAAACTGTTTGCTCCTTAAAGTATAGAGATTAAAAGAACACAAAGAAACAAGTTAATATAGATACAATATGAATTTTAATAATTACACAATCAAATCACAAGAGGCCGTTCAAGCTGCAGTAAATGCTGCACAAAGCAATGGTCAGCAAGTGATTGAACCGACACACTTGCTTTTGGGCATTATGAAAGTGGGCGAAAATGTAACCCCTTTCATATTCCAAAAATTAGGTTTAAATGATCAGCAAATTCAAAGAATTGTAGAGCAAGAAGTATCTTCTTACCCTAAAGTATCGGGTGGGAATCCATATATGAGTTCCTCTTTAAACGACGTTTTTCAAAAAGCACTGCAAATTGCCAGTGACATGAAAGATGAGTTTGTATCATTGGAACATCTGCTTATATCTCTATTCTTGGTGAAAAGTAATGCTTCTACCATACTAAAAGATGCAGGAGTAAATGAAAAAAGTCTGCGTGCAGCTATTGATGATTTGCGTCAAGGACAACGTGTAACTTCACAATCGAGTGAGGATACGTATCAGTCTCTTGAAAAATATGCAACCAATTTAATAGCAGAGGCTCGTAACGGTAAATTAGATCCCGTTATTGGACGAGATGAAGAGATACGTAGGGTGTTGCAGATTTTAAGTAGACGGACAAAAAACAACCCTATATTAATAGGTGAACCCGGAACAGGAAAAACAGCCATTGTTGAGGGATTGGCCAATCGTATTTTACGAGGTGACGTACCCGAGAATCTAAAGAACAAACAAATTTATTCTTTAGATATGGGAGCTTTAGTTGCCGGAGCAAAATACAAAGGAGAATTTGAGGAACGACTTAAATCGGTAATCAATGAAGTTACTCAGTCCGAGGGAAACATCATCCTCTTTATTGATGAGATTCATACTCTTGTGGGTGCCGGTAAAGGAGATGGTGCAATGGATGCAGCAAACATATTAAAACCGGCATTAGCTAGAGGGGAATTACGCAGCATTGGAGCAACAACTTTAGATGAATATCAAAAATATTTTGAAAAAGACAAAGCATTGGAGCGTCGTTTCCAAGTAGTACAAGTGGATGAACCGGACACGTTAAGCAGTATCTCTATTTTAAGAGGACTAAAGGAACGTTATGAAAATCATCACCACGTACGTATTCAGGATGATGCTATCATTGCAGCGGTTGAATTAAGTAGTCGCTACATCACCGATCGTTTCCTACCCGATAAGGCCATTGACCTTATGGACGAAGCGGCAGCTAAGTTGCGTATGGAGATTGACTCTGTTCCTGAAGAGCTAGATGAAATCTCACGTAAAATTATGCAACTCGAAATTGAACGTGAAGCTATAAAACGTGAGAAAGATGAACCTAAATTGGAGAAACTAGGCAAAGAATTGGCCGAGTTAAAAGAGGAGGAGAAATCTTTCAAAGCTAAATGGGAAAACGAAAAAGGATTAATCAATCAAATTCAACAGAATAAGGTTGAAATTGAAAACTTGAAGTTTGAAGCTGAACGTGCTGAGCGTGAAGGCGATTACGGAAAAGTAGCCGAAATTCGTTATGGCAAACTACAACAACTGAATGAAGAGATTGAGGAGACTCAAAAAGAGCTTCACAGAATGCAAGGAGACCGTGCGATGATTAAAGAAGAGGTAGACTCAGAAGACATAGCAGAAGTGGTATCTCGTTGGACAGGTATTCCGGTAAATAAAATGCTTCAAAGTGAAAAAGATAAATTAGTTCACTTGGAAGATGAATTGGAGAAACGTGTCGTTGGTCAACACGAGGCCATTGAAGCCGTATCCGATGCAGTAAGACGGAGTCGTGCAGGCCTTCAAGACCCTAAGCGCCCAATAGGTTCCTTTATATTTTTAGGAACTACCGGTGTAGGTAAAACGGAATTAGCCAAAGCACTAGCCGAGTTTTTATTTGATGATGAATCCATGATGACTCGTATTGACATGAGTGAATATCAGGAGAAACATAGTGTATCTCGTTTAGTTGGAGCACCTCCCGGGTATGTAGGTTATGACGAAGGAGGACAATTAACAGAGGCCATCAGACGTAAACCCTACTCTGTTGTATTATTCGATGAGATTGAAAAAGCTCACCCTGATGTGTTTAATATCTTGCTACAAGTGTTAGATGATGGACGGTTGACGGATAATAAAGGTAGAGTGGTCAACTTCAAAAACACTATCATTATTATGACCTCTAATTTGGGTAGTAGTTACATCCAAAGTCAGATGGAAAAATTGAGAGGAGATCATAAAGAGGGTATCATTGAAGAGACTAAGCTACAAGTAATGGAGATGTTAAAGAAAACCATTCGTCCAGAATTTCTTAACCGTATTGATGAAACCATAATGTTCTTGCCATTAACACAAGAAGAGATTAAACAAGTAGTATTGCTTCAAGTGAAAGCGGTGAAAGAGAGATTACAGGAAAATGGAGTTCAGCTTAACTTAACCGATGCAGCTATTGACTTCTTGGCTCAAGAGGGTTATAACCCTGAATTTGGAGCTCGTCCGGTAAAACGTGCTATTCAACGTTTCTTATTGAACGACTTATCCAAGAAACTGTTGGCTGACGAAGTAGATCGAAACAAACCGATTACTGTAGATGCAACTCGTGAACACTTGACTTTTAGTTCCCAAGGATAACTAGAATACATAAGTCATTAGTAAAAGGTAGTATTTGGAAATTTCCAAATACTACCTTTTTTGTTTTTATTGCACTCTTTCAGGAAAGAAATAAAACATTAGTTTCTTTTAAAAATAAAACAAGAACCTAGAACCAGATAAAACCTGTGCTGCATTTAAGCAATTTGAGTCTTTAAGTTGTTGAAATTCTTGTTGTCTTATATCCTTCAGATAATGGATATCATGGGACTGAAGCTTATTCTTAAATTCCCTCCGGTAGCAGAAATGCTATTACTGATGAAAGCTAAATTAGATGCTTCACGTTCATTATTATATGAAACCTCTCGT
>CAZOVL010000091.1:0-11081 GCA_964583185.1 uncultured Bacteroides sp.
GCTGCAATAAGGGCATAGAAATAAAATAATCTTTATCCATTATTTTTCTCTAGACAATATAAAACCGCACTTTCCCCTAAATTACAATGGATATTAATGACCAATATGTTTTAGAAAATGATTTCATTTTGGAGTTTCCTTAGTTCTTTTAATTAAGGATATTCAGAAATAAAAATACGGATGTATGTTTTAGCAAATTTATCGGTCTAGGACCGACAAGCATTAGGTCCTAGACCGATAATAATTGGGTAAAACCCTCGTTTTATCCAACTATTAGGTATCTCTGTATATACTTTATTACTCTCTCATGGAATCTTAGTTTCATTATCGTTTTTTTTATTTTTTTTTGTATCATTATTTCTGTTAATATAAATAGGTTTTTTTGTTAATTTGCTTTATATTTATAAATGTTAACCAAACACAAATCTATCTATGAAAAGATATAGTATGTTATTCAGCTTGCTAAGTTGTTTTATTTTAGTTTTCTCACAATCTAAATTTGGAAAAATCTCTAACGAGGAGTTAAAGATGCAAACCTACGAGGAGGATACCACTGCTACAGCTTTGGTACTACAGAAGGTAGGAAATATCAAATTTGTCATTAATAATCAGGGTGCTTTTCAATATGAATATACTGAAGAGAAGAGAATCAAGATACTTAAGCCTGAGGGGTTGAGTTCTGCAGATCAGGAAATTGATTATTTTGTGTCATCACGGGATTCAAAAGAAGAAATAACTAATTTATCGGGAACAACTTATAATTTAGAAAATGGTAAGGTTTCTAAAACTAAACTTACTAAAAAGAATATTTTCGATGAGGATGCTGATGGAAAATGGCACAGAAAAAAGTTCACTATGCCTGCAGCCAAAGTGGGGTCAGTAATTGAGTATAAATATACAGTTTTATCAGACTTTGTTTATGACTTAAAAGATTTCTATTTTCAGGAAAGCTTACCTGTTAAGGAGGTTTTCTTGTCGGTAGTTATTCCTGAATATTTTAATTACCATATGAGCACACGAGGCTACGCATCTTTAGGTTCATCTAGAAAAGAATTATCGAATGAGGTTTATAGGGTGTCGCTAGATGGTGGTTCCAAAGCTAATCAATCGGGTTCCATTACTTGTAGTGCTACTCAGTACAACTTCGATTCTTCAAATGTTCCTTCTGCTAAAGATGAGTCATTTATATGGTCTCTAAACGATTTTATTTCAAAAGTTTCCTTTGAGTTAAGAAGTACAAATTTCCCCGGAAGTTTAGTGAAAACTTATAGTACTACGTGGGAAAAAATTGATAAAGAATTAATGGATCACTCTTCCTTTGGGAAAAATCTAAATCGAGATTCCTGGTTTAAAAATGAGATTGAAAAAGGAGATCGAACCATAGAAAAAGCGACTGAAATTTTATGTTACATTAAAAATAAAATTCAGTGGAACAAAGAAAACAGATTGTTAGCCTCTAAATTAAAGAAGTCATTAGATGAGGGTGTTGGAAGCAGTTCTGATATGAATTTTTTACTTCTTAATGCTTTGAGTGCTGGAGGATTTAATGCTTATCCCGTTGTTTTAAGTACCCGGAGTAATGGTTATATTCCTATAACCCATCCTTCAATAAGTGCTTTAAATTATGTTATAGCTGCTGTTGAAATTGATGGAAAAACATATTATACAGATGCTTCATCTAAATTTAGCAGTTGGAATTTATTACCGGAAAAATGCATGGTTAATCAAGCCCGAATTTTATATAACGGCATAGGTGAATGGGTTGATTTAAGTACTCTTTCTAGTGGTACTGTTCTGAAATATACTCAAATGAGGTTTGAAGATAATAAGAGTATAGTTGTAGCCAAAGAGACTCGAAATGGTAACTCTGCTTTAGATGCTAGAACCATTTATTCAAATTATACTGATCAAGATAAATTTATTCAAAATATTGAAGAAAATAATAGTAGTGTAGTTTCTGATTTCTTTTTAGAAGGTTATGAAGATAATAATAAACCTTTGATTACTTCACTGACAGAAACCAAAGATGTTGATTTTGGAGATTATATCTATCTGTCACCTCCATTGGTGAAACTTTATAAGGAAAATCCATTCAAATCGGAGACAAGAATGTTTCCCATTAATTTTGATTATCTCCTTAATCATATTCAGGTTATAGAAATCGATCTTCCTGAAGGTTATGAAGTGGTTGAAATTCCGAAAAATGAACAGGTTGTTTTTGATAATAATTTATTGTCTTATCAATATACCATTATCCATAGAGAGAATAAGATAACCTTAAATGTTAGATACAGACTTAATACTTTATTAATTCTACCCACTGAGTATGCGTATATAAAAGATTTCTTTGCTAAAATAATCAATAAAAGCAACGAACAAATCGTGCTAAAAAAACAATCTTTATAATAACCTTAAATACTGAGTAAATATGGGCTTCAATCAATTCAATCGCTTTTTTGAATTATTATTTATCTCTCTGTTCTTTTCGGGTATTGTAAAGGCAAACGATTTTACAATAGCGAATATTCCATCAGAAATTAAAGAGGGGAGTGTTGCTGTTCTTCGCTCTTTTAATGCTGTTTTTACTCAACACGACACCAATAATGGAACGTATAAAGTAAATAAAACAGTAACCATTCTAAATAGCACCGGTAATAAGTTTGCTAACTTTTATAGTTATAAAGATAATTTTGTGGATTTCAAGAAGTTTGAGGGAGTTATCAAAGATGGAAATGGTAAAGAGATTAAGAAAATAAAAAAGAAAGACTTAATTGAGTCAAGTCTCTCCAGCCAAATGGCATCGGATGATAAAATTTTATTCTATGAAGTAACTTCTCCTGTATTTCCATATACGGTGGAATATAGTTATGAGCAGCAATTTAAAAATGGAATAATTTCTTATCCTTCTTTTTATCCTATAGATGATTTTGCTGTGGCTGTTGAGGAAGCTAGTCTTAGGATAGAGTTACCCTTAGGGCAGGACTTGCGTTATTTTTCAAATTTCAACTGCGATATAAAAGAAGAGAATACTGATAAAGCACATATCTATAAGTTTTCCGTATCCGGATTGAAGGCTATTGAAAGAGAACCTTATTTATCTTCTGAAGGAGATGTGTTTCCAAGGGTAAGAATAAGTGTTAAAGACTTCTGTTTCGATAAGGTTTGTGGTAATATGTCCTCTTGGAAGGAGTTTGGGTTTTGGCAGAACAAGTTGCTAGAGCATCGGGATCAATTACCTGAAGAAGCCGTTAACCAAATTAAAGATTTAACGAAAGATGCAGCAACTCCTAAGGAGAAAGTGAGGATTTTGTATGAATATCTACAAAAAAACACACGCTATGTAAGTATACAATTAGGTATAGGAGGATGGCAGCCCATTTCTGCCGAGTCAACCTTAAAGAATAACTTTGGAGATTGTAAAGGTTTGACTAATTTAATGAAAGCAATGTTAAAAGCAATTGATATTCCTTCATATTATACTACGATTCATATGGGAAGTAAGAAAACTATTTTGAAAGATTTTCCGGATATGAGTCAAACGAATCATGTAATCTTATTGGTTCCTTTGGAAAATGATAGCATTTGGTTGGAGTGTACTTCTAAATCTTTCCCTATGGGGTATGTGCACGATGATATTGCAGGACACGATGCCATTGTTATGACATCTGATGGAGGTAGCGTTTGTACACTTCCATCGTACACTAGTAGTGAGAATTTAGCAGAAACCATTACTGTTCTGAATATAAAAGAAGATGGAACTATAGAAGGCGACGTTACGTTAATTGAACATTTGCACGGTTTCAGTACCTATCAATCCATAATGAGATCCAATGATCGTAGTAAACACGTGGATTATATCAATAGGTATTTAAATTTTCCTACTCTTAATATTGGAGCAATAAACACATCCGAGAGTTTATCAGAATTTCCTTTCTGTACGTTGAATGCCGACTTTAAAGCAAGTAATTACATCACTAAAACGGGACAAAGATTATTCATTCCTTTAGTTCCTTTGAAGAAAAGTTATTATAATACTTTCAGGTCGAAAGAGAGGAAACAAGACATAGTCATTGGGTATGGATTCTGTGAGAAAGATTCTGTTGTGTTTAATTTACCCGAAGGTTATGTTTTAGAGTCTCAACCTAAAAGTATAATTCTACTTACAGAGTTTGGACGTTTATTTACAATGATAAAACAAACTTCAGAAAATCAGATTGTTCTTTCTCAATACATTGAAGTTAAAGAAGGTAGATATGATAAGGAGAAATACAATGCAATAAGAGATTTTTATCAAACCATTTATGCCTCAACAAGAGGTAAATTAGTGGTTAGGAAGGAATAAGTTGAACTGATTTGGCATAATAATTTCATAGGTAATTTGTGTGTCTTTTAAATTACTCTTTTTGTTGAATCTTGCTTTGGTTTTTATTCTATTGATAACTAAATGTTTAGATTATTATAAAAGTGATTTCTATTTGGCTTTCTCATTTAATTTGGCTATATTTGAGGTTGCGACTATACGAAATAGGTTTTTGTTTCTTTCTTTTTAGCAAGAATTAAATCCTTTGTATTTCTGATAAACAAAATTATTTTGTTTTCAATCGGTGTATCATAATCCAAAATAGAATTTAAAGTGTAAATGCAAGTATCAACCCAATTAGAATCAAAAAGTAATGTAAGAAAACCGATTCAAAAGCCTACTCATCCGCCTCAGGCCGATCTGGTTTATGGTGTAAATAACAGACTATCCATATTAGTAGAAGAAAGTTATAAAACTCACAGAATAGATGAATGGTTAACCTTAGATCCTCTTAGTTTAGCTAAGGTAAAACACCAATATAAATTTGAGTTAGAGCCCCATTTAAATCGTATTTTATTTGAACGGTTAAGAAGAGTTCCAAATGAGGATAAGAAGTTTTTGGGCTTGGATTTAGTCATAAACTTTCCCGGCTATAGTGAAACAGTTCCTGCCAGTATGCCATACAACAGATATCCTGTGAAGTTTTATCAATGGTGGATAGAGAATCAGGAATCAATAAGTCTCACTTTTAAAGAACGTTTGAACTTACTAGATAAAGTACATATGATAGATAAAAGTGCACTGTTACCAAAGCATAAAGCACTGATGAATCGTTAATTCTCGTTTTGTCTTGCTTGGGCACATAGATATAAAAAGCAGAAGCGATAACTTAAAAAAGTTATCGCTTCTGCTTTTTATATTAAGTAATGAGCTTCTAAATTATAAACCCATCAATTGTTTATTCATTGCAACAGCAGCTTTTCTACCATCACCCATGGCTAATATAACAGTAGCACCACCACGTACAATATCTCCACCTGCATAAATGGTAGGAATAGAAGACTGCATATCATCATTGACAACAATGGTTCCTTTATAGCCTAAATCTAATCCTTTAATTGACTGTGGTACAATTGGGTTAGGAGATACTCCAATACTAACTATGGCCAAATCAATATCTACTGTAATAATATCACCTTCGATAGGAACCGGACGCCTTCTTCCGGATTCATCAGGTGCTCCCAATTCCATTCTTTGTAGAACAACTTGTTTTACCTTTCCTTGTTCGTCAGCAATGTATTCTATTGGATTGTGGAGGTTTAAGAATTCAATGCCTTCTTCTTTAGCGTGATGAACCTCTTCTAAACGAGCAGGCATTTCCTCTTCCGAACGACGATATATAATCATAGCTCTTTTAGCTCCTAAGCGCTTAGCTGTACGTACAGAGTCCATTGCTGTATTCCCTCCACCAATAACTGCTACATTATTTCCAAAAGGAACCGGAGTATCAGATTCAGGATCAGCAGCATCCATTAGGTTTACACGAGTTAAGTACTCATTAGATGAAAGAATATTGATTGAGTTTTCTCCGGGAATATTCATAAAGTTAGGCAATCCGGCTCCAGACGCAACAAAAATACCTTTGAAGCCTTCTTTCTCTAAATCTTCAACACTGATAGTTTTTCCAACAATGCAGTCTTTTACAAATTCCACACCCATTTTAGCCAGTAGGTTAATCTCTACATCAACTACTTCATTAGGAAGACGAAACTCCGGAATACCGTATCTTAATACACCTCCTAAATCGTGTAAAGCCTCAAAAACCGTAACATCATAACCTTCTTTTATCATGTCACCGGCAAATGATAAGCCAGCAGGCCCTGAACCAACTACAGCTACTTTGATATTCTTTTTCTCTTTGATTGCAGGAACATAAATTTCCCCACTTTCTCTTTCATAATCGGCAGCAAAACGCTCCAAATGACCAATAGCAACGGGTTTACTCTTCATCTTGATGTGAATACATTTTGCTTCACATTGTTTTTCTTGAGGACAAACACGTCCACATACTGCCGGAAGAGCACTGGTTTCTTTTAAGGTTTGAGCCGCTTCTTTTATCTCTCCTAACTCAATGTGCTTAATAAAACGAGGAATGTCAATTTCTACAGGGCAGCCTTCCACACAACCTGGATTAGCACAATCTAAACATCGTTGTGCTTCTTCCATTGCTTGCTCTTTAGATAGTCCTAGGTTCACTTCTTCTTTTAAGCTGGTTGCTCTGTACACAGGATCTAAAGAGTTCATATCACAGCGTTCTATGGCTGTTCTCTCTTTGGGTTTTAGTTTTTTTCTAAGTTCTACTCTCCATTCAGCATTTCTGCTTTTGTCAAGCTCTTCTTGAGTTTGATCACTAGTAATGATTTTAGGAGCAGTAGTTTCTTTCTTTTTGTTAATTTGACATTCAGTATCAGCCTTTTTCATTTGTTTGTCTTCAGCCGATTTGAAAGCTCCCATACGTTTTAACATCTCGTCAAAGTTTACTTCATGCGCATCAAACTCCGGTCCATCAACACACACAAACTTTGTTTTACCTCCAACTGTTACACGACAAGCGCCACACATTCCGGTTCCATCAACCATAATTGTGTTCAATGAAACAATGGTAGGAATATTGTATTTTTTTGTGAGTTCACTAATGAACTTCATCATTATGGCAGGACCAATAGCAAAACAACGATCAACTTTTTCAGCTTTAAGAACATCTTCAACACCAACAGTTACCAATCCTTTCTTTCCATAACTACCATCATCCGTCATAATTATGACTTCATCAGAATGTGCTTTAAAATCTTCTTCAAGGATTACTAAATCTTTAGTACGTGCAGCTATAACTGTAATTACACGGTTTCCCGCTTTTTTTAGTGCTTGTACAATAGGGAGCATAGGAGCCATTCCAACACCTCCACCTGCGCAAATTACAGTACCAAAGTTTTTTATGTCAGTTGCTTGTCCCAGTGGACCAACAATATCTGTAACATAGTCGCCTTCATTTAAGTCTACTAATCGTGATGAGGATAATCCTACTTTTTGAACAACTAAAGAAATTGTTCCTTTTTGAAGATCTGCACCGGCAATAGTTAGAGGAATTCTTTCTCCTTTGCTACCCACACGAACAATAACGAAGTGTCCTGCTTTTCTTGCTTTAGCAATTAAAGGTGCTTCAACCTCAAACCTGTAGACTCTTTCTGATAACTGCTCTTTTTTTACTATTTTATTCATTTCCTAAAGTATCGATTTATAGTGTTTCGTATTATTTTATGTTTTGTGTTGTTAGTTAGTCAATCCATTCAAACCCACAATATGGAACTAATACATCAGGTACCTTAATTCCTTTCTCTGTTTGATTATTTTCTATGATGGCAGCTAAAATACGAGGTAATGCTAAAGCTGACCCATTGAGTGTGTGGCAAAGTTCATTTTTCTTGTCTTCTGTTCGATATCTGCATTTCAATCTGTTAGCTTGATATGAGTCAAAATTTGAAACAGAACTAACCTCTAGCCAACGTCCCTGTGCTGCTGAATATACTTCAAAGTCATAGGTTACTGCTGATGTAAACCCAAGGTCACCACCACATAAATTAAGAATTCGATAGGGGAGGCCTAGTTTTTTTACAAGACCTTCTACGTGATTAAGCATCTCTTGCAATGACTCCATGGAATGTTCAGGAGTATCAATACGTACAATTTCAACTTTGTTGAATTGGTGCAAACGATTTAACCCACGTACATCTTTACCATATGATCCTGCTTCTCTACGGAAACAAGCTGAATAAGCACAATTCTTTATGGGAAGATCTTCTTTATTTACAATTACATCACGATAAATATTGGTAACCGGCACCTCTGCTGTGGGAATTAAATATAAATTATCTTTCACGGCATGATACATCTGTCCTTCTTTATCGGGTAGTTGTCCTGTACCATAGCCTGATGCTTCATTCACCATATATGGAGGTTCTATTTCAAGGTATCCTGCATCTCTAGCCTCGTCCAAGAAGAAATTAATTAATGAACGTTGCAGGCGAGCACCTTTTCCTTTATAAACAGGAAATCCGGCACCTGTTATTTTTACACCAAGTTCAAAATCAATAATGTCATATTTTTTAGCTAAATCCCAATGAGGTTGTGCGTCTGTAGATAGTTGAGGTTTTTCTCCTCCTTCTTTTACAACGATATTATCTTCAGCTCCTTTACCCTCAGGTACAATGGCATAAGGAATATTGGGGATGTCGTATAGAATTTGTTGAAGCTTATCGGAAGCACTCTTCATTGTGTCCTCCAGTGCTTTACACTCTTCTTTTATTTTAGACACTTCATTTTTTGTTTGATCTGCTTCGTCCTTTTTTCCCTCTTTCATTAAAGAGCCAATGGATCTGGATAATTGATTGACTTGGGCTAAAAGTTCATCCAACTGACTTTGTGAATTTCTTCTCTCATCATTCAGTTGTAATACTTGATTAATAACTTGTTCTGCATTGTTATAATGCTTTTTTTGAAGCCCTAATATTACTGCTTCTTTATCATCAGTAATCTGTTTGATAGTTAGCATATTCTATATATTGATTTTGGTTTTTTCGCTAAAGCACAAAGATACATAATTTTAGATTAAATCGGTCGTTTTGATTTTAAAAGAGAAAAAGGTGTTACTTTTTGAGTAACACCTTTCTTTTATTTTCTTTTTTTGTATCTTAAAAGTTAAGCCTCACTCACTTCGTTAGGTATAACCGATACAAATCTTCTGTCATTTCTTCCTCTATTGAAACTTACTGTACCATCAACAAGAGCAAACAATGTGTGATCTTTGCCAATACCAGTATTTTCTCCGGGATGAAAAGCAGTACCTCTTTGGCGTACAATGATGTTTCCTGCTTTACAGCTTTCACCACCAAAAATCTTAACGCCTAATCTTTTACTTTCTGACTCACGTCCGTTCTTCGAACTACCAACACCTTTTTTATGTGCCATTTTCTTTTACTTTTTAAAAATTAAACGATTAAGCTATAATTTCTTTAATTGCGATTTGTGAAAATTGTTGGCGGTGACCATTCAATTTACTATAGCCTTTTCTTCTTTTCTTTTTGAACACTAACACTTTATCTCCTTTTACTAAAGGGTTGATAACCTCGCAAACTACTTTTGCTCCTTCAATAACTGGAGTTCCAACAGTAGTATTACCGTCTGTGCTTACTAAAAGAACTTTATCGAACTCTACTGTTGCACCGTTTTCAACATTGTTAATGCGGTGTACAAATAATTTTTTGCCAGCTTCTGCTTTAAACTGCTGACCGTTAATCTCTACAATTGCGTACATTATAATACAATTATAAAATGATCTCCGTCGGGTGGTTTTTTCCTCTTCTAAAACTCTTAAAATACCCGGTTCGGAATAATAAGTGCACAAAAATAGTGGTTTTATTCTTTCCTGCCAAAAGATATCTCTCCTTTTTCTTCTAAATGCTGTTTCTATAAGGAAATAGTATTAAAATCTTTTTTTTTGTGTTTTGAAATAAACGAATATTCGAAATCTTAAGGAGCTGGAAAACGATCTTGTTTTTATTTTAAAAGCTATTTTTTTGGCTCAAATGTTGTAAGATGAAATAATGTATTGGGATTTAAAAAGCCTAAAATTGAACCGAAAAATGAGTCGAAACAACGGTTTTTATATCAGTCAATTTAAAAGCTCTGGGACCGATGGCCCTTCGGTCTAGGACTGAACCCTTGTCGGTCTAGGACTGAAGGGTGCTCGGTCTAGGACCGACTGAAATCGGGAATTAACCCCCTTTATACTGTCTGTGGATGGGGTGTGTTGTATAGGTATAATTGGGAGTAAAATCTTATTTTAATATCTGCCTCCGGCAATCCAATTTCTGCGATAATAATTCTCTTTTAGACTACTAACAATTACACCTTGACTAGAGCTGGTGTGAATAAACAAGTTGTCTTTTAAGTAAATTCCTACGTGGTTCACACGTTTTCTACTTCTTGAGGAAGAGAAGAAAACCAAATCACCTTCTTTTAATTTACTTTTGGAGATTTTGTACGATTTAGAATATTGTTGTTGAGCACTTCTGGGAATCTTTTTTCGATAAACTTTTTTATATATATGCTGTGTAAAACCTGAACAATCAACTCCTATTTGTGTGTTTCCTCCCATGCGATGAGGAGTTCTGATCCATTTGGAAGCCTCTATATAGAGCTTATGATTGTCTTGCATATCAATATCAACCCCTAGCTGAATTGCAGCTTTTGCAAGGGTTTGATAATTGTACGAAGGTGTAATTGTGTGACATGAGCTTACTAAAAAAAGCAACCCAACCACCATACTAATAACCTCTACACTTTTTCTTATTTTATTCCTCTTCAACATTAAAATATTCCTCCAATTCTTTCTCTGCCATTTTATCTTGGTTCTCCAGGTCTTTAATGATTATCCCTTTCTCTAGTAAAGCTATTCGTGAACTAATGTCTATGGTGTGATTCAAATTGTGGCTGGATATTAAGACTGTGGCATTTGTTTCTTCGTTATATTTCTTTAGAATTTTCTTTATTATGGATTGAGAACTAGGGTCTAGAAAGTTAAACGGTTCATCTAAAATAACGAGTTGTGGGTGATGAATCATTGCAGAAATAATTCCTATTTTTTGTTTATTACCCGCAGAAAAGTTACGAATAAACTTTCCTTGTCCCATAATTTCATCATTCATAAAATGATTAAAATAAA
>CAZOVL010000092.1:0-10948 GCA_964583185.1 uncultured Bacteroides sp.
CTTGGAATATGTACTATAAAGGAAGGAAAGTAGAAGAGTAGGTTTTACGCCGTAGAACCGTGGTGAAAGTCGGTCCTAGACCGAGCACCCTTCAGTCCTAGACCGAGGGGCCTTCGGTCTAGGACCGACCGCCCTCCGGTCTAAGGGATAATTTTAGATCTATATAATTTCCTGTTTTATAGCCGAACTGAAATCACAATTCTACGAAAAAAAAGAGAGTAAAAACTATTTGCTCTCTTTTTTGTTTTTAGTTTGATTGTAGAACTTAATATTAAAACAAATGTTTAATGATTTCACACAATTCATTTGAATCTTTTTATATGGTTGCTTTCCTAAAACGGAAAAACAAGAACATAAATGAATTTAAATTAAACGGACAAAACATCATAACGAGTAAAACAATCACTATTTTTGAACAATTAAAACATTTAATTTATACTGCTGCATAATGAAACCCTATCTACCACAAATCATAGCCTCCCTTGTTGTGCTAATACTATTACCTGTATCCAGACTTATATCTTCCAAAGTTATAATGAAGTCGGGAGTTCTTTTACAAATCCCGGAAACAAGAGCCATGCGTGTTCGGCAAGTTGTAAATATTCTCTTAAACATCTCCTGTATCATACTTTTAGCTATTATATGGGGAGTTAAAAGAGAGAATATTTTGTTGGGTATATCTTCTGTCTTTGCAGTAATTGGAGTTGCTTTCTTTGCTCAGTGGTCTTTGCTTAGTAATATAACAGCTGGAGTTATTATGTTTTTTTCTGCTCCTTTCCGTGTAGGAGACACTATTCATATTTTTGACAAAGATATACCTGTTAGTGCAAGAATAGAGGGAATCCAAACATTTTATACACACATCAGAACAGATGAAGGAGAGTTAATTGTGATTCCCAATAACCTCTTCTTACAGAAAATTGTTGCTGTTCAAAAAACAAAATAATTTACCTTTCATTATGAAAAAGACCAGCTATTTTAGGAAGAGTAAAAAAGCATTCCGTTGGATTCAATATTAAAAAACAATTTCCTGCATGCTGTTTTGTAATTACTATTATTAATTTTACCGTCTGATTTCATATTAGCATAAAAAAATACAATGGATATATTTTCTTCTAAATTTATAATAAGCAACACCAATGTTTCTAAATGCCCTAAGGGGGATTTACCTGAATATGCATTCATTGGCCGATCTAACGTGGGAAAGTCGAGTTTAATCAATCGCTTAACACATCGTAAAGATTTGGCTATGACTTCGTCAAAACCAGGAAAAACAATGCTTATTAATCATTTTTTAATTAATGAGAATTGGTATCTGGTTGATTTGCCAGGCTATGGATATGCCAAGCGAGATAAAAAAGGGCAAAGTCAAATTGAACGAATCATCAATCAGTACATCTTAGAGCGGGAACAGTTAACCAATCTTTTTTTATTAATAGACAGTCGCATTGAACCGCAAAAAATAGATGTTGAATTCGTTACGTGGCTAGGAGAAAACCAAATACCGTTTTCCATTATTTTTACTAAAATTGATAAATCAAAGAAAAGTCAAAAACTAAAAAATATCAATCTTTGGATTGATACATTAAAACAATATTGGGAAGAGTTACCTCCATACTTTATCACTTCATCGGTTACCGGTGAGGGTAGAGATGAGGTATTAAACTACATCCATCAAGTAAATAATCAAATGAATCAAAACAAATAAATACAATGAAAAGAAAAAGTATATTAATTGCAGTACTGCTTATTTGTGTTGTCGGAGTTAATGCCCAATCGTGGCTAGATATATTTTCTTCAGATAAGATAGGTAAAGCTACAAAAGCGATATCCGATGCGACAGGGATTTCTTTATCAAAAGACCTGAAAGGCTCTTGGACTTATGAGGGTGCTGCTATTCAGTTAAAGTCTGATGATGCCATAAAACAAATTGGAGGTGCCTTAGCTACATCTACTCTGGAAGGAAAAATAAATGAGCGACTTAAAACTCTAGGTATTAACCCCGGTGAATTAACTTTTACGTTCCACACAGATAGTACTTTCACCTCTACACTTCGAGGGCAAAAACTAAATGGAACTTACGCATACTACCCTGAAAAGCAACAAATAAACTTTAAGTATGCTCAACTAATCAATATGGATGCAAAAGTGAATCAATCCTCGCAATATATATCCATTCTTTATGATGCTGATAAAGTATTGGCTTTATTAACTACACTTAGTGGGATGACAAACAATCAAAGTTTACAAGCCATAGGTAGTTTGTTAAACAGCTATGATGGAATGTTGATGGGGTTAAAACTGAAGAAAGTAAGCTCCGGGAACTAAAAAATTAAGAGTATTTTACAGTAACAAACGGATATTTTCATTATAAAGTGGTATCTTTGTATGAAATTACAACAATAGAAAAGGATATAATTATGAAAAAATATGTAATGTTATCATTGATGTTCGTAATGAGTATAGGATTTGTTATGGCTCAGAAGCAAGCAGATATCAAACTGGATAAAATGACTCATAACTTTGGAGAGTTCTCCGCTGATAGTCCTGTGGTTACTGCCGTTTTTACATTTACTAATGTAGGAGATGCTCCTTTGGTTATTCATAGAGCCATAGGTTCCTGTGGATGTACGGTACCGGAGTATACCCAAGAACCTGTACTGCCGGGAAAAACAGGAACTCTAAAAGTTACGTACAATGGAAAAGGACGTTACCCCGGACATTTTAAGAAATCCATTACGTTACGCACCAATGGTAAAACGGAGATGGTGAGATTGTTTGTTGAAGGAACAATGACACCAACAAAAGAAGAATAAGAAAAAAACAACTTTATACTTGTAAGGAGAATCACTTTTGATTCTCCTTTTTTTTTGTTTTCTTTGGTGAACTTTTAAATGAATATGTATAATCTAAATATAAAGTATAATCAATAAAATGGAACTGAATAAGAATGAACCTTTAAGCTTACCGGAGAATGCCTTTAGAGAATTAAAAAAAGATGAAATTTATGTACCTTTAATGGAGCCGGATAAAAATTATCCTGAGATAAATATTTGGTCTGTATCGTGGGGTATTCTTATGGCTATTCTTTTTTCTGCTGCTGCAGCCTATTTAGGACTTAAAGTTGGTCAGGTTTTTGAAGCCGCTATTCCCATTGCTATTATTGCTGTTGGTGTTTCGTCTGCTGCTAAACGTAAGTTTGCTTTAGGAGAAAACGTAATTATTCAATCCATTGGAGCAAGCTCAGGTGTTATTGTAGCGGGTGCTATTTTTACATTACCTGCTCTATATATTCTCCAAGAAAAATACCCTGAAATTTCCATCGACTTTTTTCAGGTATTTATCAGCTCCTTGTTAGGGGGTTTTTTAGGTATTCTTTTTTTAATTCCTTTTAGAAAATACTTTGTACAAGAGATGCACGGTAAATATCCTTTCCCTGAAGCTACAGCAACAACACAAGTGTTGGTCTCAGGTGCCAAAGGAGGAAGTCAGGCTAAACCACTATTGATAGCCGGCTTGGTTGGAGGTCTTTACGATTTCATTGTTGCCACTTTTGGTTGGTGGAACGAAATGTTCACTACCCGAGTTTGTGCATTAGGTGCTACTTTAGCCGATAAAGCAAAAATAGTATTTAAAGTAAATACCGGTGCTGCGGTACTAGGTTTAGGTTATATCATTGGTCTAAAATATGCTTTTATTATTTGTTTAGGTTCTTTAGCTGTTTGGTGGATTATTATCCCCGGAATCTCTGTTTTTTGGGAAGATGCTGTTCTGAATCTGTGGAATCCTGATATTGTAACCAGTGTATCGAGTATGTCTCCTGAAGAAATTTTCAACAACTATGCGAAAAGTATTGGTATTGGAGGTATAGCAATGGCGGGGATTATTGGAATCATCAATTCTTGGGGTATCATAAAAGCAGCTGTAGGTTTAGCTGCTAAAGAAATGGGAGGAAAAGGGGGTGCAAATGCCAATAACTTAATTAAAAGAACGGAGCGAGATATTCCAATGAAAACAATTGCTATCGGTGCAATTGCTACCATTTTCTTAATTGGCTTATTTTTCTACTTTGATGTGATGCAAGGAAACATAATACATACCATAGTGGCTATATTGTTGGTTACCTGTATTGCTTTCTTATTTACTACTGTAGCAGCTAATGCAATAGCCATTGTTGGTAGTAATCCGGTTTCCGGAATGACTTTGATGACGTTGATTTTAGCCTCTGTGGTAATGGTGGCTGTTGGACTAAAAGGGCCCGAAGGTATGGTGGCAGCTTTGATAATGGGAGGAGTGGTTTGTACTGCTTTAGCTATGGCCGGAGGTTTCATTACCGATTTGAAAATTGGATATTGGCTGGGAAGTACTCCTCTTAAACAAGAGGGGTGGAAGTTTTTAGGAACCATTGTTGCGGCTGCAACTGTGGGTGGAGTAATGATTATCTTAAATAAGACCTATGGTTTTACCAGTGGACAACTAGCTGCACCACAAGCTAACGCAATGGCAGCTGTTATTGAACCTCTGATGAGTGGTGTGGGGGCTCCCTGGTTGTTATATGCCATTGGAGCTGTTATTGCTGTTGTGCTGACTTTCTTTAAGGTTCCTGCTTTGCCTTTTGCTTTAGGTATGTTTATCCCTTTGGAGTTGAATATTCCTCTATTGGTAGGAGGTGCTATGAACTGGTATATTACATCTAGAACAACCGATGAAACTATAAATAATGCACGAAGAGAAAAAGGAACTCTTTTAGCTTCCGGCTTTATTGCAGGAGGTGCTTTAATGGGGGTTGTTAGTGCCGCTCTTCGCTTTGGTGGTATTGATTTAGCAAATCAAGATTGGATAAACAACTCGTGGTCTGAAGTTTTATCACTTGTTGCGTACATTGTACTGATTGTTTATTTTATTAAGTCAACACTAAAGACAAGAAAAACAGCCTAACTTTAAATTTCTAATTATGAGAAAAAGAACCACTTTACTACTACTATCAATAACAATTCTATTGAGTGCACAACAAAAGCAAGTCATTGACTTATGGCCAAAAGAAACTGCACCAAAAGATTTAGTAAGCGCAGTAAAGGTAGAACAAGAGAAGGATAATGAACCGAATTTAACCGTTTATTTACCCGGAAAACCAAACGGAAAAGCGGTTATAATGTGTCCGGGTGGAGGCTATTCTCATTTGGCAATTCATCACGAAGGACACGATATGGCCGATTGGTTTAATTCACAAGGGATTGCTTATTTTGTATTGAAATACAGGTTACCCTATGGAAACCACACTTTACCTCTTATGGATGCTGAACGTGCAATAGAAATAGTGCGTACAAATGCAAAAGAGTGGAACATCAATCCCAATCAAATTGGAGTTATGGGTGCTTCAGCCGGAGGGCACTTAGCCTCAACACTAGCAACTCATTATAAATCTAAAGCTACACGTCCCGATTTTCAAGTTTTACTATATCCGGTAATAACTATGAAGGAAGGACATACACATCAGGGTTCAAGAAATAGTTTATTGGGAGTTAATCCATCAGAAGAGATGAAAGATCTTTTCTCCAACGAAAAGCAAGTTACGGAAGATACACCACCTGCTTTTATTGCTCTATCATCGGATGACAAAGGTGTATTACCTATAAACAGCTTAAGTTATTATGAAAGTCTGATTCAGCATAGCGTGGCTGTTGCATTATTCAGTTACCCCATTGGAGGACATGGTTGGGGATTTAGAGATAGCTTTGTTTATAAAAGAGAATGGACACAAGAGTTAGAAAAATGGCTTAGAGAATTATAGCAACGATTAATAAAGAGAATGAAAACCTTACCCTACGAGTAAGGTTTTTTTATATACTCAACAACAGGTTTCCAAAAGGAATAAATATTCCATTTATTAGGTGTCTTTTTTTAATCATTTGGCTTTTAGGGCAATAAAACCTATTTCTGAATGATTTGTATCCTCAGATTGAATGATTTTTATACAGCTATTGCTTTGTCTGTTAGGTGATGTGTTAGTATCTTTGGTAACAACTCCTATTTTTGTTTTTAGGACAATTCAAATGATTTTATTTGAAAAACTCTTTAATATTATATTATGATTAAAAAAAATCTCCTATTCACTCTTTGTTTAATTCTTTCATTAGGATTAAAAGCACAAACTGATCGATACGAGGAACTGGTTAATCCGAAACTCACGGAAATTAACTTAGAATATCCTCGTGCTACTTTTACTTCCTATTTAAGTGAAAAAGCAGCATTGCAAAATGACAAACAAACAGATGCTCTTCGTCTTTTATTGAACGGACAATGGAAGTTTAATTATGTTGAATATCTGAAAGACAGACCTACAGATATTAAATCATTATCATCGAAAGCTCAAAATTGGGCTAATATTAATGTACCCGGAAACTGGGAGTTACAAGGATTTGGTGTACCTATCTATGTGAATTCTTCTTATGAGTTTGCTTCCAGAGCCAATGTTGAGCCATTCTGGTTACGTCCTAATCCTCCATATGTTCCGGAAGAATGGAATCCAACAGGAACATATTATCGTGAATTCAATATTCCTAGTGAGTGGAGTGATAAAGAAATATTCCTCAATGCTTGTGGAACAAAAGGTGCGGCCTATTATTATGTAAATGGTGAATTAGTTGGTATGTACAAAGATGCCAAGACTACAGCACTTTTTAATGTTACCTCTTATCTAAAAGAAGGTAAAAATAATATTGCCATTCAAGTTCATCGTTTTTCCGATGCCAACTATCTTGAGTGTCAAGACTTTTGGCGCTTAAGTGGTTTGGAACGTGATATCTTTTTGTTTGCTCAACCTAAAATGCACATAAAAGACTTTAAAGTAGAATCTCCTTTAGATGAGAATTACAAACACGGTCAATTAATTGTACAAGCAAACACTTCAATCCCTACCGGATCGCAAGCAACTCTATCTTATGCACTGTATGATGAAAACAAGCAAATTATTAAAGAGGATAAATTATCTCCTTTTGCTCATAGTTCTTCTCCGTATACATTGCGTGCTGAAACAGAGGTTAAAGACATAAAACATTGGTCGGCAGAAACCCCCAATCTATATACTTTAGTTTTAAGCTTGAAAGACAACAATGGAAAAACAATAGAGGCAACAAGTACTAGAGTTGGGTTCCGTACAGTTGAAATGAAAGACAAACAGCTTAAAGTTAACGGACAAGCCATCTTAGTTAAGGGTGTTAACTTGCACGAACACAATGAGCATACAGGTCATTATGTAACTGAAGAGTTGATGCTTAAGGATTTTGCATTATGGAAGCAATTCAATGTTAATACAGTGAGAACATCGCACTATCCACAACCTGAGCGTTTTTACGAATTGTGCGATGAGTATGGTATTTATGTAATTGACGAAGCAAACATTGAAAGTCACGGTATGGGCTATAACAGATCAGTTGGTGGTTCTTTAGCTAACAATATGCTTTTCTTGGAATCTCATATGATTCGTACTATCAGTATGTATGAACGTGATAAAAACCATCCATCGGTTATTATCTGGTCTTTAGGAAATGAAGCTGGTAATGGTTATAACTTCTACCAAACTTATTTAGCATTAAAAGAGAAAGATACTCGTCCTGTTCAATATGAACAAGCTCACTTGGAGTGGAATACAGACATAAACTGTCCTATGTATGCACGCATTGACCACATTGAGCGTTACGCTACAAATCCACAATCTGATCGTCCTTTAATTCTTTGTGAATATGCTCACGCAATGGGAAATAGTTTAGGTAACTTCCAAGAGTATTGGGATGTTATTGAAAAATATCCTTTATTACAAGGTGGATGTATCTGGGACTGGGTAGATCAAGGTTTTGTTGAGAAAACTAAAGATGGAAGAAGATATTGGACTTATGGTGGTGATTACGGTAAAATAGGAACTCCATCGGATGCTAACTTCTGTATTAATGGAATAGTTTATCCTGATCGTAGCATAAAACCAATGACTATTGAGATGGGTAAAGTTTATCAAAACATCAAATTCATCAACTTCCAAAGAGATAAAAAGACCATTGATTTAAGAAATGACTTCTCGTTTACCAACTTAGATAAATATAATTACGAATACACTATTCATAAAGCAGGTAAACAAATCTACAAGGGAAGCTTTACTGCTTCTGCTTTACCTGGAGAAACAACCACTGTTTCATTACAAGGTATTCCTGCATCTGCTCCTTCTGAAGGTGACATACAAATTGAGTTCTATGCACAAATTAAAACAGATGAGCCTTTCTTGCCTAAAGGAACGATAATTGCAAAAGAGCAATGTGAAGTTTATCCTTATGCAAAAACTGTAGCTAAGTTTGAAGGTAAACCTTTAACTGAGCAAAAGTCAGATAATCAAATTGTTTTATCCGGTAGCCGATTTAAAGTGGCTTTTGATAAGCAGTCAGGACTAATGACCTCTTATCAATGGAATGGTATGGAATATTTGGTGAATCAGTTTGGCCCTAAACCTAACTTCTGGAGAGCTCCTTTGGACAATGATTATGGAGCTGATTTAGGCAGAAAGTTAAAAGAATGGTATACCAATAGCAATGCTGAACTAAAAGCTAAGAATTTGAAGGTAGACACAGATAATCCAAATTATACTGAAGTTACAGCAACTTATATTTACCAAAACACCAATACTGAATGGAAAATCAGTTATCAAATACAAAATAATGGAATCATAAAAGTAATCAATTCTTTTGTATGCAATGATGAAGATGCTCCCATTATACCTCGCATTGGTATACGTATGCAAGTAACAGATCAACTTAATCAGTTGACTTATTTTGGTAGAGGACCGGAAGAGAACTATATCGACAGAAATACTTCTCAATTTATTGGTGAATATTCAAGACCGATAAAAGATATGTATGAAGCCTACGTTCGTCCACAAGAAAACGAACACCGCACGGATGTTAGATGGTTAGCTTTGACTAAAAAAGCAGGCAATGGACTGTTAATTATAGCAGATGATAAAATAGAGTTTAATGCTTCTAATTATTTACTAGAAGATTTTGACGGAGGAGATTACATTGATAGGGGTGCTCCTATATCTGAAGATATGAATAACAGACATTTAACCGATCCTCAACCTCAAAAATTAGTTGACCTATTCATCGACTATCAAATGATGGGTATTGGTGGTGATAATAGTTGGGGAGCTTTACCTTTGAGTCAGTATCAAATTTATCCGGGTAGAGACAAAGCGATAGAGTATAGCTTTACTATAGTTCCTATTCGTAAGAAATCAGAGATTGGTAAGTACATTTATAAATACTAAGACTTACTAAATCTTAAGATAAAGAAGAAACGAAAGAATTTATTTTTTCGTTTCTTTTTTTATGCCTAAACTTAAGGATGAATAAAATGATATTTTTGATTTTACTTCTATTTCTAACGAATTTCTGTTCAGAGAAAGAAAACGATTCTATTCTAGGTGTTGCTAAGCAATATCTAAGCACACCCTACGTTGCAAATACTCTAGAGGTATCAGATGAGGAACGATTGATTGTAAACCAAGAAGAAGTAGATTGCACTACTTTTGTGGAGTATGTACTTGCTGAATACTTAGCTAATGACTCTGTTTCATTTGAGGGTATATTACAATCGTTACGATACAGAGAAGGAAAAATTAAAGGTTATACATCGCGTTTACATTATTTTTCGGAATGGGTTCAGCAAGCTATTAATAACAACTATTTAATGGATATTACTAAAAAAAACAGTAGTTTTAATGAACCTTTGAATCTCCATTACATGTCAACTCACTTTAATTCCTATGTGAGGTTAAAAGATGAAGGGATAAAACTAATAGATGAAATTAAACAGATAGAAAAGACCCTATCCGGAAAAGAAGTTTATTACCTCCCGAAAGAATATATTCCCAATGAAGGATTAGATTGGATAGCAAATGGAGATATCATAGCTCTGACCACCTTAATTGATGGTTTAGATGTGAGCCATTTGGGCTTTGCCATCTATATTGATGGTGAGTTGAGGCTATTACACGCTTCATCTGTCCACAAAAAGGTTATTATTGATTCCTTTTCATTAAAGAATAGTTTAGCAAAAAATAAAAAAAACAAGGGAATTCGAGTATTTAGAGTTCAACGATAATATAAATAGGAATGAAAAGAATAAGTTTAATTGCAATTGCTTTTTTTATTATGAGTAGTTTTCTTTTTGGACAAGAAAATCAAGATTGGGCAAACCTAAAGCGTTTTCAAGAAGAGAATGAAAAATTAGGTCAGCAAACACCTGGTGATTTTGCTCTTCGTGTAGTATTTATGGGAAACTCAATAACCGAAGGTTGGTTGAGGCATTCCCCAGAGTTTTTCAAGAACTCTTCTTATATCAACCGGGGGATAAGTGGACAAACTACACCCCAAATGTTATTACGTTTCAGACAAGATGTGGTTCAACTAGAGCCTAATGTAGTAGTTCTATTAGCCGGAACCAATGATATAGCAGGAAACACAGGCCCTTCCACTTTGGAAATGATAGAGAATAACATAGCTTCCATGTGTGAAATAGCTGAAGCCAATGGAATAGATGTTCTCTTATGCTCTGTTCTGCCTGCATATGACTATCCTTGGAAACCGGGTTTAGAACCTGCTGAAAAGATAAAGAAACTCAATCAATGGATTAAAGATTTTGCAGAGGTTAATGAGTGGCCTTATGTAGATTATTACTCTGCAATGGTAGATGAAAGAGGAGGATTACCAAAGAAATACAGTGAGGATGGAGTGCATCCTAACAAGTCTGGTTATGCCATTATGGAACGTATATTGAAGGATGTATTAAAAAAGTATTTTAATCAGTAAAAAACTTTGTTTTTTCTTTTGGAGAATAAGAATTAACCTATATCTTTGTGCCGTCTTCCAGAGGAACAGACAACAATGGTGTGGTAGTTCAGTTG
>CAZOVL010000093.1:0-10889 GCA_964583185.1 uncultured Bacteroides sp.
AAATAAAGTAAACTTTAGCATAGGAGCAAATGCATCTTATGTTAAGAATAAAGTAACCGATGTGGGTAGTGGACGTACAGGTCTCGATATCATTGGTGGAGGTTTAGGAGGAACTGTTACTTGGTTTGAGACAGGACAACCTTATGGATTCTTCTATGGATATGTACATGATGGGATATTTCAAAATCAAGCAGAAATAGATAGTTACACCTATGTAGACGCCAGTGGTAATACAAAACTCAAGCAACCGAATGCCAAACCAGGAGATGTACGCTACAAAGACTTGGATGGTAAAAATGGTATAACAGGAGAAGATAGAACTAAAATAGGAGATCCTAATCCTGAATGGACTTATGGCTTTAGAATAGGAGCCGACTGGAATGGATTTGACATAAGTGCTTTCTTTCAAGGAGTACAAGGAGTTGATTTATATAAATTTTATCGTAGAGCCAATATTACTCAAGCTAACTGGGAAAAAAGCTGGCTAAACCGTTGGCATGGAGAAGGAACTTCAAATTGGCTTCCTCGTGTAGTAGAAGGAGATCCTAATAATAATACCACATGGGTATCGAATCTATTCGTTGAAGATGGTTCGTATCTAAGGCTAAAAGTTCTACAACTAGGATACGAACTACCTACTAAAATCACGAAAAAACTGTCATTACAAAAACTTCGCTTTTTCATACAGGGAGAAAATCTATTTACCATTACTAATTATACAGGATATGATCCTGAGGTAGGAACTAGAAATGGTTTCGATGGTGGAACCTATCCTCAAGCTCGTACATTCACTATAGGTGCCAGTATTTCTTTCTAAATTTTGACCAAAATCTAATTAATATAGAGATGAAAAAAATAAAAACATTAATTATAACAGCCATAGCCGTATGCCTCTTTGCATGCGACAGATTTTTAGACATTGATCCACAGACAACCATTTCTGAACGAGAGTTCTATAAAACCGAAGAAGAAATGATGATGGGACTACATGCTATTATGGATGATGTTCAGAGTCGACTAATGGAAGTATTTAGTTATGCATCACTAATGTCTGACGAATCAGAAACCGGAGGAGGAGTTGGAGAAGGTGTATATAAATATAAATATGACACCTTCACCTATGATGTTACTACTTCTCCTGCTTGGTGGAATGAATGGGATTATGGTTTATACAATGGTATTACTAGCTGTAATATTTTATTGTCTAAAACTATGGATAGTCCGATCAATGAAAATATTATTAACCCAATAGAGTCTGAAGCACGCTTCTATCGTGCACTGTTCTACTTTTACTTATTTATGGGTTACGAACAATTTCCTCTAATAAAAAGTCATATGTCTACTTCTGAAATATATGCCATAAAAAAGGGGACGCGTGATGAAATATATGAATTTATGCTTAGTGACCTTACAGATGAGGTTATTAAGTATTTGCCTAATAAGGATGTAACACAAAATGGAAGAATTAGCAAAGATGCTGCTAAGGTGCTGAAAGCTAAAATTATATTATTTCACCGGGACCATACTAAGTATGCTGAAGCTTTGAATGATATGAAAGAGATCATCAATAGCAAAAGATATTCCCTTGTTCCAGATTATCTGAAAATATGGCTAAAATCTGGAGAATATGGGACAGAATCCATCTATGAGGTAGGCTATGCAGGGAATAATACAGGAGAAGGAAATGGACTAGTAAGATCCTTGAGTGGAAGAAGTGTAAAAGACCCACGCTCTGCCGAACAAGGAGGACTAGAAGAGGGATGGGGACAAAATACAATGACTCAAAATATCTATGATATGTTTGAGCCTGGTGATACACGTCGTGAAGGCACTGTTATTGTTTATGATGAAGAGAAACAAAAAGTACAAAATCTAATCGAAAAAGGCTCACTTCCTATCGGTTCTGAATTCACTATTAGTACACAACAAGAAGGATATATAGGACTAGGACATTATAAATACCATGCACGTAAAGAAAGCACAACTGAAATCAATCCATTATTCAATTATGCAGTTACTTTCCGTTTCTATCGATATGCAGATGTGTTGTTGCTTGCTACAGAACTTCAGGCTCGCTTAGGGAATGTAGATTCTGAAGGACAAAGTTGGTTTGATCAAATAAGAGATCGTGCCTTTAAGGATGACAAGCATCGCATAGCATTAACAGACAAGTCTCAAAAAGAAGTATTAGACATCATATTCAAAGAAAGAGGTTATGAGTTTATTGATGAAATGCAGCGTTGGTTTGATATTATGCGCTTCGATAAAGGACAAGAAATATTAGCTTCGAAAGGCTGGACTGAAAAATTTAGATATTTCCCGATAGCTCAAAAAGAAATAGATAAATCTCAAGGGGCTCTCGATCAAAATCCGGGATGGAAATAATTTAAATAATACTGGGGAGAATTTCTCCCCAGAAATATTCTTTATATAATTCTAGTAAAATATGGAAAATACTTTTTTGGCTCTTGATTTAGGAGGTACGAAACTTTTGATTGGAGAAGTAAGTGTTACAGGTAAAGTATTGAATCACAAATCTTATCCTACAGGATATATAAATCAGCATCAAGCTCTTCAAGTTATTAAGGATTCTTTAGATGACTATATAAAAACCACAGGATTCGTAAATAATAAACAACCAATAGCCATGGGAGTAGGCTTGGTTGGCAGAGTAGACAATGCAAATGGACTTTGGCTACAAATAGACCCAAAACGCAATTCACAGCTCTATTTAGCAAAAGAGCTTTCTCAATTGTACAACCTACCATGCTATATAGACAATGATGTGAAAAGTGCAACCCGTGCCGAACAAATATGGGGTTGTGGACAATACTCCAAGGATTTTATTTATATCAATATTGGTACAGGAATAGCAGCTGGATTTGTTGTAAATAATAGGCTTATTAGAGGAAGCCATTTCAATTCGGGAGAAGTTGGGCATACCAATGTAGGAGTTGAGCTAGATATTAAATGTGGTTGTGGTAGGGATAACTGCGTAGAATTGATAGCGGCAGGTATGGGGTTTGATAGATGTGCTCGCATGTTACAAAAGAGACACCAAACTGTATTAAATATTCCTAAGGAGGAAAGTGGAAGAGTAGATGTAAAAGAAGTATATTCTTTGTATAACACAGGTGACGAACTATGCAAAGTATTAGTCGACAATGCATCTAAAGCGATTGCTAGCCTCATCATGAATCTTATACGATGCAGTGATCCCGATACGGTTGTATTAGGAGGAGGAATAGTGTCTAACGAGTTTATGTATAACAAAGTATTGGAAAATTTGAATCCTACTACTATTCGATTTGTGAAAAATGGAATCATACTAACCAAACTTAATCCTGCCTTTGTAGGCTTAATAGGTGCAGCTGCAGTCGCCATAAACAAATAAAAACATAGAATAATGAAATATAAAATTACAATAGCAAACAACGAAACAGATTTCGATAATATAGCAGCATGGAGAATACTAACAGAAATGCTACACAATCCTAAAGCAGTAATAGGATTGTCTACAGGACAAACAACAAAAAATATGCATGCTGTTGTCAGCCAACTTTTTCAAGCTCATCCTTTCGACATTTCAAACATCACTCTTTTTGGCTTAGACGAAGTTACTAATGTACCACGCGAATATGCAGGAGCATGCTATACCATGATAAAAGAACAAATAGCAGAACCTCTAGGTATTAAAGAGAAAAACTTCATCATGCCCCCTACATACTCCAATGACTTTAGAAAAGAATGTAGAGTATTCGAAGAGGCATTAGATGCTAGAGGTGGTATTGACTTGCAAGTATTAGGACTAGGCACCAATGGTCATCTAGGTTTTAATCAACCCGGTACACCCTTTGAACAAGAAACCTGGCTTTCTGAAATGGACGAAGTATTAGAAGCACGAATTAGAAAAGAAACAGGTATTGTAGATAAAGAACTAGGAGGTATAACCTTAGGTATAAAAAACATCATGCATGCTCGTAAGCTATTACTTGTAGCTAAAGGTAAAAGCAAAGCAGAAGTAGTAAAACGAATGCTCCAAGGACCTATCACAACAGACCTTCCGGCATCTATTTTACAACTGCATGCTAATTGTGAATTCCTTTTAGATAAAGATGCTGCCAAATATATTATTAAATAAAGGGAAGAGATAAATCTATGATACAGCAAAAGCAAACAATAAATTATGTAGGACCTTTTATTACGTTGGTTTTCCTTTTTTTTGTAGTAGGTTTTTTAACTACTGCTAATGGGCAATTTCAAGGTCCTCTAAAAACTGCATTTCTCAAACATGCAGGAGATCTGGAAAATACATTGGCTACTCTTATCACGTTTTCATGGTTTCTAGCCTATCCTCTTATAGGAGGTGTAGGTTCATCATGGGTAACAAAGTATGGATATAAAGGAACATTGGTTAGAGGTTTAGGTGTTATGATACTAGGACTAATCATCTTCTTTCTGTCTTCATGGATAACGGTCCAATTTCCCGAAGCCGGATTAAAACTCTCTTCTGTATATATCCCTATAGGCTTTTTTGTTTTTTTACTAGGATCATTTATAGTTGGTGCATCTGCAACTATTTTGCAAGTAGTAATAAATCCATATTTGGTCGCCTGTACTGTAAAAGGAACACAACCCGTACAACGACTAGCCATTGGTGGTTCATCTAACTCTATAGGTACTACTATTGCTCCATTTTTTGTTACAGGAATTGTGTTTGGAGGCTTAGCTATGGAACAGGTAGAGGTAAAACAGCTTATGTTACCCTTCTTGGCTCTTGTTGTTCTTATGTTGATAGTTACATTTACCGTAATGAAACTATCTTTACCTGATATTAAAGGAATAAAAATCGAAGAAGGAGAAAAACTGGAAAAAAGTGTTTGGTCATTTTCTCATCTAACACTTGGGGTTATTGCCATATTCTTTTATGTAGGTGTTGAAGTTACTATAGGTGCAAATATAAATTTGTATGCTATGGAACAAGAAAGTTTGCAAGGTCCTTTTTCTTTTCTAGGTAACAGTTCATTATCTATACTTGGCATCAACTTTGCCATACCTGCCCTGATGGCTACACTCTACTGGGGCGGAATGCTTATCGGGCGCTTGGTTGGTAGCTCGCTTAACAAAATTTCCCCAAGAGTACAATTGATTGTAACCACCGTATCGGCCACAGCTCTTACACTACTGGCTATTGTCTTCAATAATCCATGGATATTAGTTATTGTAGGTTTGTTTCACTCTATCATGTGGGGAGCTATCTTCACTCTTTCTATAGCCCAGTTAGGAAAATATACATCTGTAGCATCGGGCGTATTTATGATTGGTGTAGTAGGTGGAGCAATTATACCTCTTTTTCAAGGAATCTTAGCAGATGCATTAGGAGGCTGGAGATGGACGTGGACAATAGTAGTTTTTGGAGAAATGTTTATGTTATACTATGCCCTTTGGGGGTCGAAAGTTAAACAGATTGCTAGATAAATATGAATAAATCATGAAAAAAATATATATAATATGCATTCTTCTTCTATCTGTAGCTTCTATCAAAGCTCAGTTTGTAAAAAATGAAGTTCGCGAATGGAATAATATTCCTCCTAGTGTATATAAATCTGGATTTGGGTTGCACAAATCACAATTAGTACAGATGGATGACAGTCCTTCGCTCGAAGAAGTTTTTCTTTTTTCAACCGATAATGGGCACTACCCTTACTTCGACATCTTCAAATGTTACTATGCTGTTGTAGATTATTATACCAAAGAAGTAAAATTTATATCAGATATTATATCAACTACTACTAGAGAGCTCATCTTGGAAGATAGAAATCAAGATGGTAAATTTGAATTATATAGAAGATATTTTAAAGATGATGAATTTTCTGTTGATGAAGAAGGCAATAACCTAAAAACCCAATGGGTATATGATTCCATAGAATGGAAAGATTCTTCATCTAAATTTCAAAATAAGTAAATATTAATAATTAATGTCGTATTCAATGCTATAACGGCCTTTACTAGTTATGTTTGAATGGACAATAAGTAGTTCTTAGAACTTAAAAAAGAAAATGAATAAAAAAATTATCACAATAATATTTCTTCTCTTTTCTTTTTTGTGCATAGAAAAAACACAAGCACAAAAAAAGATAAAATCCTTGATAGTTACAGGACAAGATGCGCATCACTGGTGGAAAGGTAGCAGTGAAGCTATAAAACAAATATTAGAGAACACTGACTTGTTCAAGGTAGACATTGTAGAAACACCGCCTATAGGTAGTGAGATTTCTTCTTTCAGTCCCGATTTTAGTAAATATGAGTTAGTCATTATAAACTATGGAGGCGAAACATGGAAAAAATCAACTAGAAAGAACTTTGAAAACTTTGTATCAAAAGGAGGAGGAGTTGTAATCATACATTCCTCTATTGTACCGATGGACGATTGGCTAGAATACAACGAAATGATGGGATTAGGAGCATGGAACGGGAGAGACGAAAAGTGCGGACCCTATGTTTATTGGCAAGATGGACAGATTGTATATGACTATTCTCCAGGATTGGCAGGACATCATGCCTTACAACGTCCCTTTACAGTAGAACATAGAAATACTGAACATCCTATAACAAAAGGATTACCTGCTGTTTGGGATCATTTCAAAGACGAATTATATTCCAAACTACGTGGTCCAGCCAAGAATATGGAAATCTTAGCCACTACTTTTGATGCTAAAGAACTGAATGGATCAGGAAGAGATGAACCGGTAATGTGGACTGTGAAGTATGGAAATGGCAATATATTTGTTACGTTGCTAGGGCACGTAGGTAACGATCCAGAACTTAGATATGCTATGGATTGTACTGGATTTCAGGTGACACTATCACGAGGTGCTCAATGGGCAGCCACAGGAGATGTTACACAACAAGTACCTAGCGATTTTCCTTCCGAAGGCATTATTACTCTTAGAAAAGATTACAAAGCACCTTTTCATGCCTATTAGCTAATAGGTATAGTTATTCTATAAATAAAAGAACTACACTTAATATGTTTACATTTTGTTAAGTGTAGTTTTACCAACCTAATAATCGAGATATGATAAAATATATTTTTATACTTTTACTATCATTATTTACAGTTTCACTTTACTCTCAAGTTAGGCTAACATCTGACGAAAAACTTCATAATGATATTATAAAAACAGGCTTGATACATAGTCCACTTAAAATAGACCTTACAAAATCAACCGAAACTTTAGGTTTAGAAAAAAAGATATTAGAGACTAAAACTATTGAGTTGAAAGGCTGGCAACATTCTGGCTATGGAAAAATGCAATTGTCTGATAGAAAGACGATTTCCGGTGTAGAAAGTATTCGTCTATCCTTCCCTTCTTTTACAGGAAAAAGAGCACAAGGATCACCTTCCGATCCTGACTATGCAACCTATGGGAGTGCAAATATTTCACTTGATCTAGTTAACGAAAATTGGGAAGATTACAACCGTATAGCATTCTATATTTACCCCGATTGTGAAGGGGCACGTGTAGTAAATATGAATTTAAGTATAGAGAATGGAGATATTTCTCCCAAAGATGGATACAATAGGCAGTCGGGCTCACATTTAATCAACCTCGTGAATAAAGAATGGAATAAATGTTATTTAGATATAGGTGAATATAGACGAGATAAAGTAAAATCTATTGGTTTTGGAGCAACGATCAAAGGAAAAGATAGAACTTCGGGAGATTCATTGATTTACTATTTTAACAAAATAGAATTGCAGCAAATAGAAAACCCAGAAATAATAAGTGGTTGGATGCCCCAAAAAGGTTCGATAGTTTATTCTACAACAGGTTATACCTCCGAGGGGCAGAAAACAGCAATTGTACATATTGATAAAAAAGATTTGCCTAAAACCTTCGGATTGGTTGATATAAAAAGTAAAAAAACAGTTTTTACATCTAATATACAAGAAAAAAAGACTTCCATAGGGACCTTCAATGTTTTAGATTTTAGTTCTTTCGATAAAGTAGGACATTATCAATTAAAAGTGGGGAATATAACTACTCAAGAGTTTACTATAGCCACAGACCTTTGGGACAACTCGATATGGCGAGTACTTAACTTTATTTTTTGTCAGCGTTGTGGGTATCCTGTACCAGGTATACATAGCACTTGTCATCTTGATCTTTGTTCGCAACATGATGGTAAAAAGATTTCTTTTGCAGGAGGATGGCATGATGCAGGAGATTTGTCTCAACAGGTTTTACAAACAGGCGATGTTACTTTTGCTCTTTTAGAAATGTATAATAAACTAAAAGGAAAAAATGATTTATTGGCAAGTCGATTACTAGAAGAAGCGGAGTGGGGATTAGAGTTTGTACTCAAAAATAGATATGGGGATGGTTATCGTGCAAGTAGTGTGGGATTACTGATTTGGCAAGATGGAATTCATAATACATTGGATGATATAAATAGTGTTCGTGTACATAACTCTGCTTTCGATAATTTCTTGCTTTCTGCTTATGAGGCATATGCTGCATTAACAATAGATCGTGACCCTATGCTGCAAGAGCACTTGACCAAGATAGCCAAAGAAGACTTTGAATTTGCTCTAAAAAGACATGATGAAGTAGGATATGGAGAGTTTCTTCACTTCTATGAGCATAGTTACAATACTTCTGAGAGTCAATATATGGCTACTATATCGTGGGCAGCAAGTATGTTATATAAACTAACTAGAGAACCCTATTATGCACAAAAAGCTGTAGATTATATAAACTACACACTAGCATGTCAGCGAAAAGAACCTTTAAATGATGCGAATAAAACCAGAGGGTTTTTCTATAGAGATAAGTCTAAACAGGTTATTGTACACTATAACCATCAATCACGTGATCATACTTATATGCAAGCTATAACTCTACTTTGCGAAACTCAACCCAAGCATCCTGATTATAATAGATGGGTGGAATCTATCACACTACATGCAGAGTACATAAAAGGACTAGTGAAATATACAGATCCTTATGGCATGTTAGCTAGTGGCGTATATCACATCGACGAAGCCAAAGATAAGGTGAGCTTTCAGCATTCGCATTTATTTACTGAAGGTGATGAAAAAGATAGATTTGTAGTTCAGCTCAAAAATGGAATTAAATTAGACAACGAACACTACGTTAAGCGTTTTCCTGTTGGATTTGGTATCTTTAATGGAAATACAGCAATACATTTAGCTATGGGAAAAACTGCTGCTATTTGTGGGAATTTTCTAAATGATAAACAGTTACTCCAAATAGGGAAAGAACAACTTTATTGGACTGTGGGGAAAAATCCATTTGGACAATCTTTGATTTTTGGAGAAGGATATAATTATTCACAGCTAGATTCTTTTTCTTCTGGTATGATGACAGGATCTATGCCAGTAGGTATTCGCAGCTTAGGCGACTTAGATATCCCTTACTGGCCTACAACTAACAATGCTACCTATAAAGAAGTTTGGCTTACTTCTGCTGGCAAATGGCTTACTTTAATTTCAGAGTACTAACTAACTAACTAAAAATATTTACACACGATGAAAAATATATATATATTATTCCTAATACTCTTTTCCCTATTGGCTTGTAACAGTAATAAGTCAATAACTAACAGAGAACAAAAGACTGTAACCAATACTTCCTTCAAAATCTTAGTACTAACAGAACGAGGTGGACAACATGGCAGCTTTACCGACGAAGCTCTTATCTGGCTCGATAGTTTTTCGAAAGAAAACAATTCACAATTTGTAGAATTAAATAATACAGAATTGATAAACAAAGAATATCTGAAAGATTTTGAAGTTATTGTTCAATTGGATTATCCCCCTTATATGTGGACTGATGATGCTCAAGAAGCATTTATAGAATATATAGAAAAAGGTAAAGGTGGTTGGGTAGGATTCCACCATGCCACATTATTAGGTGAATTTGATGGCTACGATATGTGGCAGTGGTTTTCTGATTTTATGGGAGGTATTCGTTTCAAAAACTACATAGCTCCACTAGCTTCTGCTACTGTGCATGTCGAAGACTTAACGCATCCAGTGGTGCAAGGTGTACACGATTCTTTCTTGATACCCAACGATGAATGGTATACCTTTGATAAAAGTCCAAGAGCAAATGTTCATGTTATAGCCTCTGTTGATGAAAGTTCTTATCAACCGGTAAGCGATATTAAAATGGGAGATCATCCTGCTATTTGGAGCAACCCAAATATGAAAGCTCGTAATGTGTATTTTCTTATGGGACATTCAAACGCTCTGTTTGCTTCTGAAGATTTTAAGCAAATGTTTTCCAATGCTATTCTATGGGGAGCAAATGTTATGAATTGACTTAGGCTAGCTGATTATTTTTTTTGTATACAAAAAGTATAGATAACTGTTGTGATTATTTGTTTTACCACTGTCAGAAAAAGAGAAAAATTGCTCAGAAATTATTTTTTATATTCGAGTAGCTGTTTTTATTATAATTTTAAGCAAAAGTTTAAACTCAACGAAAATGAAGAAATATTTATTGTCCTTGCTCATTATTCTTCTTCTATTATCCTGCAATAAGAAAACCACCGCAAGTACCGAATCTATAGCAAATACCGATTGAAAATTAGATTATATTCTGTTAGTGTCCGGTAAAATACCCAAGACAATAAAATACATTGTGACCCAGTCTTCAAATGATAGTTTAGTAATGATTTTTAAAAGTAAGTCCCTTTTCAATGAGTTTTACCGAACATTAATAACTTTTTATGAACATTATAATGGCATACTTAACTTTTACAACAATCGATCAACAAATACAGCAGCAGAATCTTTTAATGCGAAGATAAAACAGTTTAGAGCAGCCATTAGGGGAGTAGTAGATGTGAAATTCTTT
>CAZOVL010000094.1:0-10286 GCA_964583185.1 uncultured Bacteroides sp.
TCTTCGTATTGTTTCCCTAAGTAATTATCTGCCATAGTGTTTTGGTTTTTTATTTAAGTACTCACATTTTGTGTGAAAATGGCCAATATCATTGATGATTTATGTGAGGTTTTTTAACTTTTCTATTCTTCTTTATAGTTATATAACTGTAAATAAATACTTAAGTTTTATCATTGTCATTTTCTTTTTCTGTAAAAGCAGTACATAGATTGATGTCTAATATTTCATGAAAAATTATAGCTAAGGCTTTATACCTATTTGATGTATAGCATATAGTTGGTTGGCTATTGGTGTATTTTTGTAATAAAGACTGTAGTTTTATTTGTTCATCATCAATATTTTCATCAAAGTTTAAGATAAGAAAAGAAGCTTTCTTACTTAACTCTGTATTATGCCTTGTCATGTGAATAAAGGGGAATAAATTAAGCTCAAAAACTGAACTTAGAAGCCTGTTTTTTTCATCTGGTAAATTATTATTAGATATTGTATCAATAAGCCAATTTTTTAGATCTTTTATATGTGAAAGATAATTATTATAAATTATCTTTTTATTTTGAGCTATTTTACTGTCCCAAAAATCGAAAAAATCATAACAAGTAAACTCTGGGTTTAATAATAACTGATTTGATATCTTAGCTATAGGTTTATTTACGATTTCATTGAATTCAACCCAATCTTCTAAGCTGTTGAAAAGGGTATGAGAGGCTTTACTTTTATTGATAAAATAAAGAGATTGTTTCCTTATAGAATCTACCCCATTTTGAATTTCATATAGTGTATTCAGCTTATCAAAAACAAGATCATGTATTAGGTTGAAAATTAATATATAACAATCAATAGAGTCTATTAAATCGAGTTGGTTTAATTCTTCTTCTAGTTCATTTATTTGGTTCTCGTACTCGTTTTTTTCTGTAATGTATTTCTTGTATTTTTCACCATTAAAAAGTTTACTAAACCAGAATGAAAGGCTGTTGTTTTGATCTTTATGTTTGATTATTATATTTTGAATTTCAATAATCGACTCTTCTATTTCTTCCTGTTTGTTTTGAATATCTATGTTGTTGTACTCTTGATGCAGAAAGAAGTTCTTTAGCTTAAAATACTCTTCATCTGCATTTTGTTTTTTATCTAAAATGTCTAAATAGCTGGGTATATAGCAATCAGGGATAACAAAACTGTATTTGTTAATGAATTGATAAAGGAATAAATCTAATGTATTTGTCATTTGGTATCCCTCGGGTAAATTATATTTTCCAAGAGCTATTTCTAATACTTTAATTTTATCAGAGAGGATAACAGAATCATTAGCTATAAAATCATTTAAGCTTTTTAATAATAAAGATTGATCGAAATTTTTCAGAGTTTTATTTTTATGATCATTTATTTGATCCTTTGTATAGTTCTTAGTGTTTTTTAATATATTTAAATCTGTATATAGCTGTTGTGATAAAGAAGAAATAGTATTTGTTAAATCAAGAACTATTTCTTTGGATTTTTCTTCATTTTTGTTGAAATTATCTTTTCTAATAGATAATTGATTGTTTTCTATATCTGTCAAATATAGTTTAGCCTGAATATATTGCTTAACCCAAGGTAAGTCATAAAACAAAGAACTTAAACTAAAAGTATAAACAAGAGGTTTCCATGCACTGAAAATCTTTGATTGATTAGTAGCTAAAGCTGCAAAATATTCGGAAAGAACTTTAGATAATATTGACAGGTTGAAATCTAAACCTTTTCCTTTTGTGTTTTGATTATCTAATAATACAATATTAGAAGTAAAAGGAGACTCTTTGAATTTGTTTTTAATCTCATCAAGATCTTCACCTGAATAAAGTGTATTTGTACTTTCTCCTTTATTAATAATTCTATAGACTTGTTTTGTAATAAAAAGGCAAGAGAATGAAATTGGATATTTCTTATTAATGTATAGTTTGGTAACTGATTGATGTAATAATGTTGTTACAGCAGTATTTTCTTTGTTTTTTATGGGTGAACTGATTAGAGTGATGTTTAGTGGACATGTTAATTGTTTCTGAGTTTTATGTATGGAGTTAATCTGTTGATATAACTCATCAAGCTCATCCTTTAAACTTTCTTTGTTGAAAATGGATACTGTACTACCTGATGAGATGGAAAGAGTATCCATCTCATCTAATAGTACTTTATAGAGTTTAATATTTTCTTTATCTTTAATATAAGCCTCTATGTAATTTTGAGTTTCCAACAAAAGTTTATCAAACTCATTACCTATAAATAAAACTAGCTGTGGAACCATATTAGTTTAGGGAGTTTGTTATAAAGTCTATTTCATCTCTAATTAACTTTGCTGTACGTTTATATGCACGGCCAGTTTTTAGTTTTGAAGCTTCCACATTAAGTTGTGAGAAGTGGTTCAAATAAGCACTAGGTGATTTTACTTTTTCTAAAAATAAGTTATATTGCTCTTTACCCATACGGTCGATTTCATTAGTTATTTTTGTTTCTAGTTCATCTTTGTATGTTTTAAAATCTCGAGCAAAAGCATCATAGGCTTCATCTCTATATTCTGTTCGTGAAAGCTCATACCAATAATCATCAATTGGGTCTCCATTCTTTTCTGACTTAATGCGATAGACTCCGTCTCTGTTTTCAATAAATCCATGAAGAATACCTTGTACCCAAAACTCTATTTTACTTTCATCTTTTTCTTCTATAGGATATATATTATAATTATCACGATCCATAATATTATACCAATCAGTGTTTATATGGAAGAAATGTTCGCTCTTTTTAGTTTCATATTCTAGTTTGCAGGTGTCAAAAGCAGGTATTGCAAAAGCTGGAGCAGAGGCAATGACACGATAAATAATAATCCTATCTTTCATATTTGTTGAAGTGTAGTCAATAGGTTCTTTTGTATTGATTGTCTTCTCAATGAGTTTTTTCTCTTTAACAAGACTATTATTTATATCAGGTAAACCAATACTAATAATTTCTGTAAAAATAGGATTAATCACATATCCTCTATAATCAAAAGTTAGAAGAGGATTAGATTTCTGAACGGCTTTTTCAAACAAATTATCCTGTTCTTTGGGCTCCATTTTAGATATAATATCTTCTATATTAATGTTTCTCCATTCCAAAGCTTTCTTGTGGTCTTTAGCCACTTTCCAAAAATACTCTTTAATTAACTCTTCATCCATTGATAAAAAGTCATATAATCCATTTATCGTCCCTTTACTCAGTTGTTTAATAAAGGCATAAATATCAATGTCATTATCGTTAACAGACACTGTGTTGGCATATTGTTCTTTTAAGTTGATAACAAAAGCACGATCTATTCCTTGTTTTTCATTAGCTAATAAAGCAGCTTGATTACGTAAGTCTGTACGGATTCGATTCAGTTTATCTACTAATGATATTATACGCTCTTTATTAGATATAATAAGATCTAGTAATCTGCCAAAAAACTTTTTAGCTTCTTGTTTTCTTAATATTTCTCTTTCATTGATTACATCTTGGGTGACGACTTGTCCGAGAACCTCTTCAGCTTCAGCAATTCGATTTGCTTTTCTAAATGGATTCATAGAGTTGGCAATTTCAGATAACCCATTAATAGAAGCTTCAATATCTGTTTTAATTCTTATTTTATTATTTTGATGTTCTTCGATTTCATTAGTCATTTCTGATAAAAAGATAGAGACCTGTCTTTCTAACTCCTCTAATACTCCTTTTATGTTTCCTATACCACAATCTTTATTTATTTGTTTAATAATCAAGTCTTCTTTTAATGATAAGGACACTGTATTAAAAATAGCTTCTGTCTTTTTGCTTAGGTCTTCTTTTGTTTTTTTAAATTCTTCAATATATAAGTCAACAGAAGCTTGTGGGCTTTTTGGGTCAGAGACTCCTGAAAATGAGTAGGGTGGATTAGCTTCGAGGATTTGATCGATCAGATTATTATGAATATCTCCATCATTTTCTCTAATGTTTATATTGGGAGCATCAATCCAATTATTTGCTATTCGACTTGTATCGTCACAAGTGTTGAGTAGTCCGTCTATGATGCGAGCGGATAATCGATTTGCATAAATATTAGCTAATCCATTACCATCTACAGTAATTTCGCAGACGCTCATGCCAGAAGCCCATGCTTTTTTATCATTAACATCCATAGATCCTCCAACCATAAAGGTGAGGATATTATCCCAAAGGCTTTTTGAATTAGCAAAGTCACTAACACTAAGTGTTAAGCCAATAGCAGCCATTTCCTCTAATTGATTGATGTGGTCAAAATTTTGGCCTAGTTTATTTCTGTTGTCAATTAAGGAAATAAGGTTATATGGTGGGTAATCGCACGTAAGTGTTTTTTCTGGAGTTACCAACTGAATGGGATTGTTATATCCTACATGCATTAAAAAATCGGTATCTATTAAAGCACCGTATGCATTGGGATTTATGTTTGCTGATTTAGGGCTATTGGAACTTAGTCCAATTTCTTGCTTATACACTTGAGGCATGATTAAGTATGCATAAGTTTTATATTTTCCTTGGATCTTAGCTACAGTATCTTTAATTAAATAGCCAATATCTAAAAAAGTTCCACATCCTGTTCCTCCAGCAATGGAAGCTACAACATAGATGTCTATATCTTCTTGATTTAATATTTTGTATTTAGGGTTATTAGCAATATTTTGATTATTTATTGTTGCTAATTGTCGCTGCAATGCTTCCTTAAATTGAGGAATATTACATAATAGTCCAAACCGACCATTCGTTCTAACTTGCCCAGCTCCATTTTCAAGGTGCCTTAATTTATCAATGTTTTTTTCATGCATCCAAAAGAAATCCTCTTTCTGTCTTTTATAAATGTCTTCTGGATTTGAAACTGTTATTGCGCACTTTTCTGTTGCATCAAAACCTACCTTAGGGTGTTTTTTCATACTAGTGGTTTTCGTTCTGTCCAACCCCCCAGTAGTATTATCTGTATCGACTGCTAAAAAACCAAACATAGGGGGTATTTCTTCATAGGTTTCTACGAATCTTCTTTTTACATGTAACAGGGTTTCTAAACCAGTTCCACCTAACCCTACAAATAGTGTCTTTCTTAATTTATAAGCCATTTTATGTGAATTTAATAATTATACTTTCTTTATGTTTATTAGTAAAGGTGAGTTCCTCCCCTTTTTTAGCAATAGCTCTAAGACCTGTATAGTCACTTGTTTTAGAAGTGCTAATTTTTACAGGATACGCTTTGTTTCTTTGTGGTGTAATAACAATAGGGGAGGTAATAGGAGCATTACAGTTTATGTATATGATTTTTCCTGTAAAAAACTTATTTAGAAAATTCTGCTTTCCCTTTTTGTTGATGATAATCACTTTACGTGCACCTTTAATTTTTACTGTTGTGAGTGCAATTTTCGTTTTACATATTATAGTGTTTAGTCTATTTATTCTTGGATAGAAAGAGTAAATAAGAGCTAACTTCCATAATAATAAAATTGAAAAAAGAATTATACTTATTATTATTACAAGTTTCTTTAGTGGATTTATAGTTGTAGAATGTTTGAAGTTGATATCAAAAGACTCTTGTGGATAAATATTATCTAGATTGTTTGATTCATGTTTTATATTAATATAATACTTTCCAGATTTTACTTGATTATTTAGAAGAATATCTATTTTATCGGTTTTGTTTAGTGTTGTAGTTTGAATGTCACTTGTAACCTTGTTTTTGTTTATGTAAGTAATATATTTTGAGGTTGGTATTTTTTCATTTGTTTTCTTAAGATACAAGTTAATAGTGTAATTTAAAGGTGTGTTTTCATTTGTGTGTTTACCTGGTTTTGAACTTATTGAGAAAGTAAGTGGTTCTATTTTTTCTGGTAAGAACCAGAAGGTCGGGTAGTAACTTGTATTTTTTGTGGAAATGTTTAGATCGACAGTTGCATTTTTTTCTTTTTTATTATATAAATATAATGCTAGAGATTGGTTTGGAAAAACAATCATCTGATCATTACTATTAATATGAAACTCTCCGCTGATCTGCTCGGGTATTAAATCTAAGTCTTCTTGACTTAAGTCTGTGTATAATTGTAAGTTTAACTGTTTATTATCAGTGTCTAAAGTTGTTTTATGTTCTTTTATAATGTCTGATAAGTTATTTGAAGGGGAAAATTGACATGTCAAACTTGGAGTTAGTCCTTGTTTGTTGATTATATTGACTGGAAGAGAAAAAGAGAATTTTTTATTTTCAACCAAATTCAATTTATATTGCTTTTTAGTGTCTGTTAAACGAATAATTGTAGGAAATATAATTTGATCTAGCACTAATAAATTATTCGATTGCTTTAAAGCTGTATTTACTAAGGGATTCATTTCTGTTTGAGATAATTGCACAAAACACATGTAAGCCTCATTATTCTCTACTATATTGTTCCAACTTCCACTTAGGATTTCTTCATGGAAAGGTGTTTCTTTATATACATTTTGTTTTGCCCCATCAGTAATAAATGTGATAAAATTGTACTTGTTTTCTTGAATTAACTCCAATGATTTTCTCCATGGTAAAGACAAGTTGGTTTTTAATCCTGATGGAAGATTCTTCTTATTCTTTAAAAAAGATAGGATTTGAGATTTATCATGAAATATTGTATCTATTTTATTAGAAAAGCAAAATAAGGTTACTGAGGAGTCATCTTCGTCTATTTCTTCAATTGACTGGATTAGAATGTTTTTCACATCTTCCCAAATATTAGGTGTTCTTCCTTTATATCCTATCATAGACTGAGTCCAATCTACTGCATAAATTCTATTCTCTGCTTTTTGACCAAATAACTGACAGGTCATTGCCATAAATAGAATAAGAATATGTTTTTTCATAGTGAACTATATATTTATTTTAAATAAATATAGTGAAGTTTTTTGTCATTTAAAATTATTTGGGCAGAATTGTGTATTTATATGAAGAGTTTTACCATATCTACTTTTACTTTGATAAAACAAATAGATTTGGGTAAAAGTTATCTGAAATTAATAGTTGGGTTCTTCATTACAGATACTCAGTTATTAATTATTCATTGTTATTGTTATCTAGTACAGAAAGTAACCTCTTTTGATTATATGAGTGTTGTGGTTTTGTAATACAACTCTATATAAATTAAAGGTTATCCTGAAAATTAGTGAAATACAAACTTGTAGTTGCTTCTTTCTTAATCTCTTCTAGTTAATAATTTTACAGATATAGATGAAATGTTAGACAATATTTACTTTACTATCTACCTGGAAATTTCATAAAAAGTACAAAATGAATATTATATTATCTTTTCTTTTTGCTCTAATCTCCTCATATAGGAATTGATTAGAATTAACTTGAAAATTAGTTATAGCTATAAATCATAGACTTATTTCAGATTAAATGTATACGTAATTGTTCTATTTTCGTTTTGATTTATATCAACCTTTTCAAATTTTATTTGTCTTGCTACTTTTAAGGATTCATTAATCAAAGCTGGACTTTTAGTAGTTGTGCTTTTTGCTACTTTAGCTTCAACCACATCACCTGTTGGATTTATAATTAGATCAATAACGACTGTTCCATATTCATCTACTTCGTGTTTTGGTTGCTTAAAAGTTCCTTCAATTATTTTTCTATCTAAAGTTTTATATTTAGTGTTTGAGGAATCTTCCTGTTGTTTACTTCCACTATCAATTGGAGTGGATTTGTTTTGCTGAGTATTTGTGACTTCTTGTGTCTCTTTTGAGTATAGTTGAATATCAATCGGAACAGAGTTGTGTTCTTTTATGATTTTGTGAATTAATCCATTGGTCAACTCTATACACACTAATCCATATCCTTTAGCATAATAGTTATTAGTACCCCAATTTGTTAGTTCACGCCCATTCTCGATAGGTGTTTTTGTTAATTTTATTGCGTCTGTTTCTATCCCATTGATTTTTATTTTACAAAGTTCAGACTTACACTTGTTATAATTAGTTTTACTATCTACATCTTGCCATTCTTCTACTTTTCCGTTAATCGGATGTTTTAATACAATTCTAGATATATCAGTTTTACTATCACTCATACCAAAAATGTTAGTGAAATCTTCTTTATATATTTTAATCTGATTATTTGAGAGTTCAATATAATATGTATATCTACTAGATGTTTTACCCTTAAGAAATGTAGTTTTAGTAACAATGTATTTGTTAGGATTTTCCTGATGCCTAAAAGACCAAACATCCATTATGCCTTCTTCTTGAATACTTGATGGTTGTATTAAAATAGTACTTTTCGTTTCTGGTAAAAAGAAATCTTTGATTTGTGCTTGTGTACTTATGCTAAAAAAGAGAATAAAAATAAGAACTAATGTTTTCATATTCTCTACTGTTTTAATTTGCTTTTGTATTTAGGAAGAACTTGGGTTTTTTGTATACCTACGTCAATAGCGTATGAGTTTAGGCATTAGATGATTCTCATAGAATCAAAAGTATAAATGTTACTTTAAAAATCGACTGCTCTTATCCTCATGGTAGGATATTAAAAAACTTACAGCTTAGTTTTATTTCTTATGTGTAATAGAAAGTGTGTTTATGTTTTCTTTCATCTAAGTCATACTTATATGATGAGTTTTTGTTCTTAATTTATTAGGAGTTAAGTTATCGACTGTGTTTTTACAATTTATTCTCTATCAGTAAAGATAAGTGAGTCTCTTTTTATTTCTATAATAACGCACGCTAGCAAGCTTATTATTTATTCATATCGATTTGTTTTCTATCTGCATATGCGATAGAGGTTTTCATTGAAACACTCATACTTTCTGATATGCTTGTTTTATATTCTGTTTTTAATCCTCCATAAGCCGTAAGAGCAAGTGAAGCTACTATCATTCTATTTTTATTGATGTTCTCGCTCATTTTTATTTCAACGTTATCTTCTAATAACCAATTATCCTTACCCGCTTTTGGGTTTCTTGATTTAAGTAAAGATGTAAAATCATAATCGTTTTCAAGGTTATAAGATTTAACTATTTCAACTGCCCTATCATAATTCTCATGAGTCCATCCACCAGTGTATTTTTTTTTATTTTTGAGGTATGAATATTTGTTCTTTAACTGCTCATTTGTGTAGCTTACGTCAGTTGTTACTATTTTATAATTGCCGTTTGCATCAAAAGTAATGCTTTTCGATTTGTTTAACGTTACCTCTATTTCAATTTCGACTTCTTTTGCTCCTAGTAATCGAACTACTTCCAAGAAAATCTCTTGTCTTTTTTCATTAGTTGTTTTCTCATAACTATTAAGCTCAAGAAACGAGTTCATAGAGTATGGGTCTTTGATAAGTACTTGATTTATATCTAAATCTTTGGGAAGAACTAAACCTCCAGTATGTTTCAATTCTAACAGATTTTGAAGGCCAACAAGGTTAATTTTGTTATCGATGCGTCCATTCTCTTTAGCTTCATGGTATTCAGACCTCCAAGTGTAATTCTTGGCAAAGTCATCGTCAACTATTTTTATTACGTTAAAATCTAAAATGTTGTTTTGATTCATGACTTAAATATTATGAAAAGTGTTGTGAGTAGTAATATTCCAATAATTGTCCATTTTATAGTCTTTTTAATGTTGTTTTTTGACTTAAAGAGACCGATTATCAACTCTTTATCCTTTTCGAAGTAGGTTTTATCAATTATAGAAACAATTTGGTTTAGTGTCCTGAAATACTCTACTATGTCATTGGTCATAACTAAACAGGAAAAAGACATTAGTCGTTTTTGACTATCTAGTTCTTTAAATGAGCCTTCAATCATAATACCTTTGTTTGCTTTATAAAAGCATTGGAGTTGAGGAGAAACACCAGTAGCTTTAAGCTTTGCATCATTTATTTGTTTTTTAAATATTTGACTCCACTGTGATGCTTGATTTATTGCTTTTCCTGCTTCAAAAGTTTGATTTGGATTTAAAACTATTTGTTTATCTATTAAATAGGTTTCCTTATCCGTAGCAGAAGCTCCTTGCATTATAAATACTGATTTCATTTTAATACTATTTGGAAAATTTTCTTACTTTGCTTTTCATCTCTTATATCTGCTAGTCCAAAATTGTTAGCTAAAAGCTTATGGTATTTTTTATTTGAAGTCATATCCTTAATTTTAGTTCTAGCTTTATCCGGTTCTAATTTTATTTTATCAAGGTGAGAACCTATAATGACAACATTATCGGGATCTTTATCTTTATTTTCCCACTTATCATTAATAAGTGAGAGTTGCGGACTAACGACATCTTTCTGATATTTATTATCG
>CAZOVL010000095.1:0-10032 GCA_964583185.1 uncultured Bacteroides sp.
CTAAAGAACGCTTAGAAGCTGAGAAAAAAATAAACGAAGAAAAAGCTGCTGCTATAGCAGAAAAGAAAGCTGAAGAACTTGCTGCTGCTAAAGCTGAAGAAGCGGTAGAAGAAGCTCCTGCTGCTGAAGAGGCTGCAGAGGAAGCAACTACTGAAGAAACTGAAGCTCCTAAAGCTGAGTAATTCTCGGATTTTCTTTTATTTAGAAATAAGAAAAGTTAATAGGGGGTGTCTTTTACAAGACATCCCCTATTTTTATGCTTTAAAATACACCTTTAAGCCTTTTTAGGTTCATAGAATAAATAATCCTCAGTACAAAAAAACATCTCTAGTTGTAAAATGTTGTGAACTCAAAAAACGGCTTGCCACTAAATTGAACAAACCGTTTTTATCTTTCTTTTTTTATTTATTCTGTTCAAAAGAACATCTACTTCCCTTTCTTTTCACACCTCGCTTCCAAGCCTTGTAGATAGGGTCTTTATCGGTCTAGGACCGAAGGGTCTTGGGTCTAGGACCTATTAAACGCTAGACCAATTATTTCATCTTTACAAACTATAAAACAATAAAAAAAACGTATCAATAGAAAAGGTCTTGCACTAGTAGGTGACAAGAATTAATCTTGTTTATCAATGCTAACTTCAGTAGTACCATCCGATTTCTTCACTAAACGAACATACCTTCTCATTACAAGATTCCTATTATCATAGACTTCTACACCATTTACTTTCCATGAGATAATGCTGGAATAATAGTCTCCATCTTCTTTATGACCCTGATATTGATAAGTGACCTCCATCTTATCTGCAACACCCTTATAATATACATAGAATGTAAAATCACTTTGGCGAGAGTCTCCAAAAGCAAATGTAAAAAACTCATGTAAACCTTTATGTTCATTGTATTCCACGCTGTTATAATTGTCATTATAACTATGCTCTTTATATAATGACTCTATAACCGGTTGAGAATTCAACTCTACTAAACTGCTAACCGGTAGTGTACTATAGTCTTTTGGATCAATCAAATCATTGCCATCTTCGTCAACATAAAGAAATCTCAAAAAGTTACCGGTATGAAATGGAGCACCATCAGGCATTTTATCATACCATTTATCACTATCTTCATTACAACCAACTAAGCAGAATGCTCCAAGGAATAATACGAATATCCCAAATAATAATTTATTTTTCATAGATTGTTTTTTTTGTAAATACACGGATAAAATAAGTTTCATAGGGAATAATTTTGAACTATACTATCTTAAATTCCTGCTATAAAAATACGCAATAGAAATTAAATAATCTAGATGAACTACTCTTTTAAAGTAGTGTTAATTGTCCCTATTTATATACTATTACTTTCGTTTTAATACTACTTGTTTATAAACACTACCAGACTTGATAGCAAGCACCACCTCGTTTGTTGCCGATTCTCCTTTTGCTTCAATCGTTATTTTTGCATTACCTTCTCCAACGACTGGTGTAATTGTATACCACTCTGTACTTCCTGTATTAGGGCCAAAAGCCAGTTGCAAACCCGGACTATTAATTGACCATTCACTGTTTGCTATAATATTAAACTCCACTTGAGGGTTATCAACAGAAAGAACAACCTCTGGCTTATCAACTTCTAATTTCATAGCATCATTATCAGAGCAATTTGAAAAACTGAGAATAAAGACTCCTAGAAACAAGTAAATTCCAACTAATTTATTCATACATCTAAAATTAAATATTTTATGTCGTTTTTTATTTCTTTTCACGAAAATATTCAATAATATCCATATCTTATAGCAGGACTACTCTTCAGAGTAGTCCTTTTTACTATCTTTGTTTCAACGATGTAAAATTCCAACTATGAAAGAACATTTTGTACAATGGCATCCACTACACATTTTTTCAGAAGATGATAAAACAAATTATTCCGATAGAGATGCGTGTTTTATCCAAAGCTTAAAAAGGATGGAGCAAATAATGGATATTAATGCATATATCATTGATTTTAAAAATCAAAGAATCCTATATGCAACGAAAGGGTGCTCTATTTTTTTAGGAAATACACAAATTGACTCAAATAGCTATAAGGGACTAAAATGTATGGATAGGATAATTCATCCTGAAGATTTAACACACCTTGCTACAATTAATCGCATTGTGTACGACTTCTTTTATGCTCTTCCGAAAGAAAGACGTTTAAAAGGCTATTTTACACAAGATTTCAGAGTACAAGTAAATCCGAATAAAACAGTATTAATAAACCACCGAGGAACGGTCCTAGATTTAACAAAAGACGGAGTATTGAGGTTAACTTTATGTGTTATCAGTCATCCAACAGGCAATAAACCGGGTAAGGCATATATAAAAATGACAGATACCAATACTGCCTATGAATACATCCAATCTGCACAAAAATTCATCGAAGTAAAAACTCAAAAGTTAACATCTAAATCAACTAGTGTATTAGAGTTAGCAAGTAATGGTAAAAGTGAGGCACAAATAGCAGAGATACTTGGGATTTCCATTAATACAGTAAAATATCATAAGAAAAAAATATTTGCTCAAACAGAGACAAAAAACATCACGGAAGCAGTGCAATGGATGAATAATCAGAAACGATTAACTGAATAATTTTTTAAGGGAATACAAGTGGATATATCAATCTCGTTAAAATAAAAAAAGTAGAATAAGTATAAATAATAGCAGAGGTACGATTAGTTCATAGAAAAAATCTGTGAGATGTAGCGCCTACGAGAATCGAACTCGTGTTTCAGCCGTGAGAGGGCCGCGTCCTAACCTCTAGACGAAGGCGCCAAATGTTTTTGGAGCTAAAAAAAGCCAAGTGACGAATGTACTTAGCTTGAATTGTGTTTGTTATTGCGGAAGCTGGGGGATTCGAACCCCCGGTACAGTTGCCCGTACGACAGTTTAGCAAACTGTTGGTTTCAGCCACTCACCCAAACTTCCGTTGTGCATTATCACTCAAATGCGATGCAAATATAAAAGTTACTTTTGGACTCTACAAATCTTTTTTACTTTATTTTTTCAGAGCTAAAAAACGATACAAAAAATTTGTTTATTCGCGATCTTTAATATTCAACAGAACTAACTTCTTTAAAAACCAGAAGGGGTTATATATACCATAAATATTTATATCTTTGCAAATATTAACTAAACCTCATAGATATTTAATGGAGTGGATTTCTGAGTTATTTAAAGAGCATTCTGCACTACAAGCTGCTATTGTTCTTTCCTTAATTTCGGGTATAGGATTGGGATTAGGCAAGATTCGATTTTGGGGTATTTCTCTAGGAATTACCTTTGTTTTTTTTATGGGAATTTTGGCCGGACACATAGGTGTTACTATTCAACCTGATGTATTAAACTATGTAGAAACTTTTGGGCTCGCTTTATTTGTCTATTCTTTAGGGTTACAAGTGGGACCTGGTTTTTTCAATTCATTCCAGAAAAGTGGCGTTCAACTAAACATTTTAGCCATATCAATCATAATCATTGGAACTCTTCTTACTCTTCTTTTAAGTCATCTATTTAAGGTAGATCTCCCTAATATGATTGGTGTTTTATGTGGAGCAACAACTAATACTCCTGCACTAGGTGCAGCTCAACAAACTTTAAAACAATTGGGTATGAATAGTAGTTCTCCAGCATTGGGTTGTGCTGTAGCCTACCCTCTTGGTGTTATTGGTGTTACATTAGCAATACTCTTTATTCGTAAAATTTGGGTTAATGAACAAGAGTTGCAAATTCTAAACGAGGATAAGAAAGATGAAACTTTTATTGCAGAATTTCAAGTTCAAAATCCAGGGATATTTAATAAAACAATTAAAGAGATAGCAAAACTGAGTCATTCAAAATTTGTTATTTCCAGATTATGGAGAGAAGGAAATGTAAGTATTCCAACCTCAGAAAAAGTATTATTACCTAATGATAAGTTATTAGTAATTACTAAGCAAAAAGAAATACCTAAGCTAACTGTATTATTTGGTGAACAACAAAAAACAGATTGGAATAAAAAAGGAATAGATTGGACAACATTAGATAGTCAACTCACCTCGCAGGATATATTAATTACACGCCCTGACATTAACGGAAAAAAAATAGGATCATTGCGATTACGCAATCATTATGGAGTAAATATTAGCCACGTCTTCCGTTCAGGCGTAAAATTGTTGGCTACTCCTGATTTGATTCTTCAATTTGGAGATCGTGTAAACCTAGTTGGAGAGGTTACAGCCATTACTCAAGTAGAAAAAGTATTGGGCAATGTGGTAAAAAGCTTAAAGGAACCTAACCTTGTTGCTGTGTTTTTAGGTATGGTTATTGGTCTTTTAATTGGTTCCATACCTTTCTTTATTCCCGGAATGAGTGTTCCCTTAAGACTAGGCATTGCAGGAGGCCCAATTATTATAGGTTTATTAATAGGAAAATTTGGACCTCGATTGCATTTAATCACCTACACAACAGCTAGCGCTAATTTAATGCTTAGAGCACTTGGGTTAACACTATATTTAGCATGTTTGGGGTTAGATGCAGGACCTAAATTCTTCGAAACGGTTTTTCAACCTGAGGGTGCTTTTTGGATTGCCTCAGGCTTTATACTGACGGTAGTTCCCATTTTACTAGTAGGCGTGATATCTTATAAAATTCTGAAGTTAGACTTTGGTTCCGTTGCCGGAATGCTTTGTGGGAGCATGGCTAACCCTATGAGTTTGGAATATGTAAACTCAACCATTCCCGGTGATAACTCCTCTGTTTCTTATGCAACAGTATACCCACTGAGTATGTTTTTACGAGTAATTATTGCTCAAGTATTATTGTTATTCTTTTTATAATCATTAATTTAACCATAAATAAACAAAATATAGTATGAAAACATCTGAATTATTTACAATTGAGGAAATCTGCCAAGATTTGCGATACTTGCAACTGTTATCACGCAGTTTTCCTACTATAGCTGCAGCAAGTACTGAAATCATTAATCTTGAAGCAATTAAAAACCTACCTAAAGGAACAGAACATTTCCTTACCGACATACACGGAGAGTATGAAGCTTTCCAACACGTACTTAAAAATGCATCAGGAACAATAAAAAGAAAAGTTCATGAAATTTTTGGTAATGATTTAAGAGAATATGAAAAGAAAGACATTTGTACTTTAATTTACTATCCGGAAGAAAAAATACAACTAATTAAAGAAAGTGAGGACAATATTGATGAATGGTATTTAGTTACTTTAAATCAACTGGTTAGAGTCTGCCAGAATGTATCTTCAAAATATACTCGCTCAAAAGTGAGAAAAGCTCTACCCGCTGAATTCTCCTACATCATACAAGAACTATTGCACGAATCGCCCTCTGACCCCAATAAACACGATTACATTAATATGGTTATCAAAACTATTATCTCTACTCGTAGAGCAGATAGTTTCATTGTGGCAATGTGTAATTTAATACAGAGATTGGTTATTGATTCATTGCATATTGTGGGAGATATTTACGATAGAGGTCCTGGTGCACATATCATTATGGATACTCTTAGCAAATATCACAATATGGATATTCAATGGGGAAACCACGACATTCTATGGATGGGAGCAGCTTCAGGTAACGACAGCTGTATAGCCAATGTTATTCGTATTGCGATGCGTTACGGCAACCTTTCTACGCTGGAAGATGGATATGGTATCAATTTGTTACCCTTAGCAACTTTCGCAATGGAAGCTTATGAGAATGACCCTTGTACGGTTTTTGCTCCTCGCACCAAATATGCAGACACCACATACAATAAAAAAACGCTACGTCTCATTTCACAAATGCACAAAGCAATTTCTATTATTCAATTCAAATTAGAAGCCCAAATTATTAAACGATGCCCTGAATTTGAAATGGAGGATCGAAATCTATTACACAGAATAGATCAAGAAAAGGGCACCTTTACTATTAATGGTAAAGAGTATCCCATGTTAGATTCGAACTTCCCTACCGTTGACCCTAAAAATCCATATCAATTAACTGAAGAGGAACAGAACATAGTAGAGAAGCTCAATGCTTCATTTATTAATAGTGAAAAACTAAAAAAACATATGCGCTGCATGTTTACACACGGTGGTATGTTCTTAGTTACAAATGCTAACCTATTGTATCATGCATCTGTACCTTTGAATGCAGATGGTTCTTTCAAAAAAGTAAAAATTGGAAAAAAACAATATTGGGGGAGAAAACTCTTAAAGAAAGTAGATCAACTAGCACGTAGAGCTTACTTTCAAGGAAAAGAAGACAAAGAAAAGCAATTTGCTCTGGATTATGTATGGTATCTATGGTGTGGAAAAGACTCCCCTCTTTTTGATAAAGCTAAAATGGCTACTTTTGAGCGCTATTTTATTGAAGACAAAGAGTTACACAAAGAGGATAAGGGCCATTATTATACTCTCAGAAATAAAGAAGAGATTTGCCAAATGATTTTGGAGGAATTTGGTATTGAAGGCCCTCATGGGCACATTATTAATGGTCATGTCCCTGTGAAAATTATCAAAGGAGAACAACCGATTAAAGCCAATGGAAAACTATTGGTTATAGATGGAGGTTTCTCCAAAGCCTATCAGACACAAACAGGTATTGCAGGCTATACTTTAGTATTTCACTCTCATGGTCTCCAACTAGTTCAGCACGAACCATTTGAGTCTAGACAAAAAGCAATTGAAGAGGGACAAGACATTAAGTCGACTACTTTCCTTATTGAATTCAATTCTCAACGAGTATTGGTGAAACACACTGATATAGGAAAAGAATTATCTAAACAAATTTTTGATTTAGAAAAACTACTTATGGCCTACAGATCAGGATTAATTAAAGAAAAGCAATAAGAATAGATTAATTTCAATACCTAAAGTACAGCTATAATCAAAACGATTACCTGATGTTTGAATATAATCTGAACTAAAAAAGAAGAAAATCGAAGTGTTTACCTATAAAACAATTGAACAATAATTGTTTATGCTGAGGTTTTAATAGAATAAAGAAAGGGCGAGACATAACGTTTCGTCCTTTCTTGTTTTTATCCTTTATTGCCCAGGTATCTCTTTCTCTATTGCTAGAGTAGATTCCTTCTGGTCTTGGTTTTCTTCCTATTGCTCATAGAGAATAATAATGAAGCTGTATATTCTTTTTTATTGGACACTTAAAGCGAAAATAAAAAGCACAATCATAGAAATAACAAAAAGACAAATCAATAAGATATCATTTATAAAATGAGCCTAAAGAGAAAACTCACTTAAACAACATTTTCTGTAAAAGCTAAAATAGTTAGGAGTTGAATTCTAAAATGAATGAATTCTACACACAATTTGATTGATTTAAGAACCCTATTCTATTATATAATTCTGAACTTTGTAATTAATAATTTTCCTTTTCATCCCAGAAAAGAAATTTAAATTGTACGGTATAAAAGGAAATGTACACATATAAAAGAATCAAACAGAATATATAACTAATTCAAACTATCTATGAAATTAATCAAACCATCCATAAGGAATTTCCTAGTTTTAATAAGTATCCTCGCTCTATTTTTTAGTAGTTGCAAAACAAACAAAGGTACATTTGATATAGGTGATAAAACCTTTTTATTAAACGAAAAACCTTTCGTCGTAAAAGCAGCAGAACTACATTATCCACGTATACCAAAAGAATATTGGGAACATCGCATCAAGCTTTGCAAGGCAATGGGTATGAATACAATTTGCTTATATGTGTTTTGGAACTATCACGAACCTGAAGAGGGAAAATACGATTTTTCAGGACAAAAAGATATTGCTGAATTTTGCAAACTAGCTCAAGATCAAAACATGTACGTTATTGTACGCCCTGGTCCTTATGTTTGTGCCGAATGGGAAATGGGTGGTCTTCCGTGGTGGTTGTTAAAAAAGAAAGACATTAAACTACGTGAACAAGACCCATATTTTATGGAACGCACAAAGTTATTCATGAATGAAGTGGGCAAACAACTAGCAAACCAACAAATAACCAAAGGTGGAAACATCATTATGGTTCAAGTTGAAAATGAATACGGATCATTCGGGACTGATAAACCTTACATTGAAGATATTCGTGACATAGTACGTGATGCGGGATTCAATGATGTTCCTTTATTTCAATGCGATTGGAATTCAAATTTCGAAAACAATGCCTTGGATGATCTTGTGTGGACTGTAAACTTTGGAACCGGAGCTAACATTGACAATCAGTTCAAACGTCTGCTAGAACTTCGCCCCAACACACCATTGATGTGTAGCGAATTCTGGTCAGGATGGTTTGATCATTGGGGCGCACAACACGAAACACGAAGTGCTAAAGATCTAGTTGACGGAATGAAAGAAATGCTTGATCGCAACATCTCTTTCAGTTTATATATGACACACGGAGGAACAAGTTTTGGACATTGGGGTGGAGCTAATTTCCCTAACTTCTCCCCTACTACAACATCATACGACTATGATGCCCCAATTGGAGAATCAGGAAACGTAACCCCAAAATTCTATGAGGTTCAAAATCTTTTACAGAACTACTTACAGGAAGGTGAATATCTTGGAGAAATGCCTGACTCAATACCTACAATATCAATTCCGGCTTTTAAGTTCACTGAAGTAGCTCCGTTATTTACAAATCTGCCTGAAGCAAAAATCAGTGAGAACATCCAATCAATGGAATTTTACGACCAGGGTTGGGGAAGTATTATGTATCGAACAAAACTTGAGGCTTCTAGTGAAGAACAAACTCTAGTTATTACTGAAGCTCACGATTGGACACAAGTATTTCTTAACGGAAAAAAGATAGCAACTCTCAGTCGAATGAAAGGAGAAGGGAGTTTAAAACTTCCCCCACTAAAAGAAGGTGATCAACTCGACATCCTAGTTGAAGCCATGGGACGTATGAACTTTGGAAAAGGTATCTACGATTGGAAAGGTATTACCGAAAAAGTAGAACTAGTATCCGGCAATGGAAGCAAAGAGTTAAAGAACTGGGAAGTATTCAACATTCCTGTTGATTATGAATTTGCAAAAAGCAGAGAATATACTCAAAGTGATAAAATAGAAGGGCAACCTGCATTTTACCGTGCTACTTTTACTTTGGATAAAGTTGGAGATACAAACTTCAACATGACAAACTGGAGTAAAGGACTTGTATGGATTAATGGTTACGCAATTGGTCGCTATTGGGAAATAGGGCCCCAACAGTCACTTTATATGCCTGGTTGCTGGCTTAAAAAGGGAGAGAATGAAATTATCATTCTTGACATGGCTTCGCCTGAAAAAGCAGAAACAGAAGGTATGCATAAACCTATTCTCGACATAGTTCGTGGAAATGGAGCTTATGCTCACCGTAAACTAGGCGAAAACCTGAATCTGACAGGTGAAACTTTAACTCATAAAGGTTCTTTCAAAGCTGATCATGGTTGGCAACATGTTAATTTTGGCAAAGAGATTCCGGCTCGCCACTTCTGTTTCGAGGCTTTAAGTTCGCATGGAGGAGATTCATATTCAGCAATGGCTGAACTTGAGATACTTGGTGCTGACGGAAAACCCATCTCTCGCCAACACTGGAAAGTGATTTATGCTGACAGCGAAGAATTAGATGCAGCCAATAATGTTGCCACAAATGTATTTGACTTACAAGAATCCACATTCTGGCATACAAATTATTCAACAACAAAAGCTAGTCATCCTCATCATTTGGTAATTGATCTGGGTGAAGATAAAATAATAACTGGGTTTTCATACCTCCCACGTGCTGAAGCCAATAAAACGGGGATGATAAAAGATTATAAGGTTTATGTAAAAACATCACCTTTTAACTTGAAATAAAAAAGTAGATTCTTCTTATTTTCGCAGCTAATCTCTACTCTAAGCTATTTAAGAGTAACAAAAATACTTAATCAGGCCAAAATTTGGCCTGATTAAGATATTATCATCGTAAGGCTCTAAACTTACAAAGTTAAATGTTTCTTTAAAAACTATTAGTGTCC
>CAZOVL010000096.1:0-9815 GCA_964583185.1 uncultured Bacteroides sp.
CGGTCTAGGACCGAAGGCCTGTCGGTCTAGGAGAGAAGGGTGCTCGGTCTAGGACCGAAGGGTGTTCAGTCCTAGACCGAGTAAATAGTAAAAACAAGTGTACTTTATAAAAAGACTAAATAGCCTTTAAAAACACAAAGGGGCTGCTTAAAAAGCAACCCCTTATATTGTGTCTTTTTTGGTTGTTATTATCCAACAACTCTTCTTTCTTTAATTCTAGCTTTTTTACCTGTTAGTTTACGTAGGTAGTAAAGTTTAGCACGACGTACTTTACCACGTTTGTTCACAGTAATGTTGTCAATAGCCGGTGAATCTAGAGGAAATATTCTTTCTACTCCAATTGTACCAGACATTTTTCTAACAGTAAAACGTTTTTTATCACCGTGTCCAGCAATTTTAATAACTACTCCACGATAAAGCTGAATACGCTCTTTTGCGCCCTCAATAATACGGTATGCAACAGTAATAGTATCTCCCGTTCTAAATTCTGGATGCTCTTTTCCTGTAGCAAATGCATTTTCTGCAACTTTAATTAAGTCCATAGCTTTTAATCTTGTATTTTTTATTATTTCATTACAACGCAACATATCAAGCAACTCTTCTTTGACAGCGATTGCGTGAAAAGCGTTGCAAATTAACAAAATTATAGAGAGATAGGCAAATAAAACAGACTTTCTTTTGTTATAAAGATGGGCTTCCATTACTTTTTCAAGGGTATTTGGTTATATTTGTAAATACTAAAAATTAGAAAAAAAGAAGCTATGAAATATTTTTCACACACATTCATCACCCTGTCCATCGGAGGTTTGATGCTCTTTACAGGATGTGAACCTCAACAAAAAAAAGCAAATTTTGAAATAGAGGGGAAGTTAATTCAAATGGATTCAACGTGGGATAGCAAAGTAGATTCCACACTATTGAAAACCATTGAACCCTATAAATCCAAAATAGACAGTGTAATGAATCAGGTAATTGGTGAGTCTACTGCCACGCTAAAATCTTTCCGACCGGAAAGTCCCTTATCGAATTTAGTAGCTGATGTTTTACGAGATGCCGCCACGAATGTTATAGGACATCCTGCAGATATGGGATTAATTAATATGGGAGGATTGCGTAACATTCTATCAGAGGGAGAAATTACTCAAGGAGATGTTTTTGAGATACTGCCTTTTGAGAATTCCTTATGTATTCTTACTTTGGAGGGTAAGGATTTAATGCTTCTAATGGGTAACATAGCCTCAGTAGGTGGAGAGGGAGTGAGTAACATCAACCTAAAAATATCGGATACAGGAAAAGTAATTGAAGCCACTATCAATGGAAAACCAATTGATGAAAAGAAAAATTATACTGTAGCTACTATCGATTATTTAGCAGGAGGTAATGATGGTATGGTTGCTTTAATGAGTGCTAAAGAAAAAATTTGCCCCCAAGGTGCTACATTACGTGGTCTATTTCTAGACTATGTGAAAGAACAAACCACTTTGGATAAAAAAATCTCTGCGCAGTTGGAGAACAGAATAACAATTATAAAACAACAACAATGAATACAATAATAAAGCGTTCCTCTTTGCTATTTCTAATGTTAGTTACTTTCCTGTTTACTTTTGCTCAAAATAAAGAACTAACCATATTACATACGAGTGACACACACAGTCGCATAGAACCCATTGACAAAAACTCGTCAGACAAATACGCAGGAATGGGTGGTGTGGCTCGCAGAGCTGCATATATTCAGGAAAAAAGAGCCCAAGACCCCGATTTACTACTTTTCGACTGTGGAGACTTTTGCCAAGGAACTCCTTTCTACAACTTTTTTAAAGGAAAAATTGAGGTTGAGATGATGAATCAAATGAACTATACGGCTGCCACCATAGGCAATCACGAGTTTGATTTTGGTCTTGAAAATTTAGCAGATCTTATAAAAACAGCTAACTTCCCTTTTGTTTGTATTAATTACGATGTAAAAAACACTCCTTTAGAAGGCTTAGTAAAAACATATATTATTCTAGAAAAGAAAGGGATTAAAATTGGAGTGTTTGGAGTTTCTCCTATACTGGAAGGTTTAGTTCAAACCGAAAACTATGAGGGAGTATCCTTTCACGACCCCATACCTTTAGCCAATGCCATTGCTCTAAAACTTAAAAAGGAGGACAAATGCGACGTGGTTATTTGTTTATCTCACTTAGGATTGAACCCCACAGCTTTGAATCAGTTATCGGATGAACACTTGATACATAACACCAGAAACATCGACTTGGTTTTAGGTGGACACTCACACTCTCTACTTAAAGAACCTAAAATATTCCTCAATCAGGAAGGAATAGGTGTTCCGGTTATGCATACAGGAAGTAAGGGCGTATTTGTTGGAGAACTTATTTATACCATTAAATAAAAAGAATTTTGGAACAAACAATTATGAAGCGTATTTTATTCCTAACCATTTTATTCGTCAGCTTAACTATTCAGTGGGTACAGGCTCAGGTTGAACCTGTTATGACTTATAAATTGAAGAATGACAAGCTATGTCAAGCATGGGTAGATTCTATATTTAATAAGTTAAGTACCAAAGAAAAAGTGGGTCAATTATTTGTATATACCATTGCACCAGTTCAAACCAAAGCAAACCTAAACTTACTGGAACAAGCTGTTTCCACGCATAAAGTAGGAGCACTGCTTTTTTCAGGGGGTGAACTGTCCAATCAAGCTTATTTAACCAATGAAGCTCAAAAGAAAGCCAAGGTACCATTGATGATTACCTTTGATGGAGAATGGGGTATAGCTATGCGATTAAAGAATACACCTAAGTTTCCCAGAAATGGAATATTAGGGGCCATTCAGCAAGATCAACTGATATATGAGTATGGAAAAGAGGTAGCCAGACAATGTAGAGAGTTAGGGGTGCACGTAAATTTTGCTCCTGTTGCCGATGTGAATATAAATCCTAAAAACCCGGTTATAAACACACGCTCGTTTGGTGAGATTCCACAAAATGTAGCAGATAAAGTGGTGTTATATTCTTCCGGATTGGAGAGCGGAGGAGTTCTATCGGTGTCAAAACATTTCCCGGGACATGGAGATACTGAAACCGACTCCCATCATTCTTTACCTTACCTTCCCTTTGACAAGGCTCGTTTAGATAGCGTTGAATTATTTCCTTTTAAGCGTGCTATTGATTCCGGTTTGGGAGGAGTTATGGTGGGACATCTGGAAATTCCAACCTTAGAACCCAAAAAGGGATTGCCTTCTTCACAAAGCCACAACATAGTTACAGGACTTTTAAAAGAGGAATTAGGTTTCAAGGGTTTAGTTTTTACTGATGCTTTAGCAATGAAAGGAGCTAATTCACAAAACGTATCTCTTCAGGCTCTGAAAGCAGGTAACGATTTAGTTTTAACCCCCTCTTTTAATATCAAAAAAGAGATTGAAGCGGTATTAAAAGCACTTGATTCAGGTGAAATCTCTCAAGAAGAAATAGACCAAAAGTGTAAAAAAGTCCTAACTTATAAGTATGCTTTGGGATTAGCAAAAGAGCAGAATATCAAGCTTTCCGGATTGGAACAACGAATTAATACTCCTGAAGCAGAACAATTAATTCGTGAACTAAATAAAGCTGCCGTTGTGCTGGTTACTGACCATAATCAGTTACTTCCTCTTCCTAAAGAATTGGAGAAGTTGGCTTGGGTACACATAGGAAAAACAGGAGAAGACGAGCTGATAAAAAAACAACTTCCTCCTTCTATAAAAATTGAATCGTTTAATATTGCCAACTACACCACTGCTGACCAACAGCAGAAGCTACTCGATTCATTGTCGACATATAGACGTATTGTAATTACAGCTGACGCAACAATCACCAATCAGACCTCTCTACTAAATAAGTTCCGAAATGATTTACCTGCTATAGTTATACTTCTAACGGATAAAAAACCGTTTGAAAAGGTGGCTCCGTCTTTAAAAAACAGTTCAACTTTAGTATGGGGACAAGGAAATCAGCCTGAAATAAAAGAAGTAATAGGACAGGCACTAGTAGGCAATGCTTCTTTAACAGGGAAGCTTCCTTTTAGCATAGGCACAGTTTATACAGCAGGACAGGGGATTGATTTATTGTTACACAAACCCTATACGGCTCTACCCAAAGAGTTGGGATTTAATGCGGAAATATTAACTCAAATTGATTCTATTGTGTTAGATGCAATAAAAGAAAAGGCTTTCCCCGGTTGTCAGGTTTTGGTATTAAAAGAGGGTATCAAGATATACGACAAAAACTTTGGAACTCAGCAAGGAGAGAACTCTCCCCGTATAACATCACAAAGTATGTACGATATCGCCTCATTAACAAAAACCTCCGGAACTTTACTGGCTATGATGAAGCTATACGATAAAGGGTTATATAACTTATCGGATAAAATCTCTAAATTCCTACCTTATCTAAAAAACACCAACAAGGCAAATATAACCATTCGTGAACTTTTACTCCACGAGTCAGGTCTTTTACCCAGCTTATCCATTTACCTTGAAATTGTTGACAAGGACAGTTATCCCGGACATCTGTTGAGAGGGAGTAAAAGTGCCAATCATACCGTTCGTCTAGGTTCATCAACTTGGGGAAACCCTAAGTTTAAGTTTCAAAAGAAATGGATTTCAACTCAAGAGAGTACTCCCTATTTATGGCCATTAGGAGATAAATATTGGTTAAACTATGCTTCCAAACAGTTGGTTCTAGATAAAATAATTGACACAAATTTACGCTCAAAGAGTTACAGATATAGTTGCCTCGGTTTTATCCTGCTTCACCAAATGGTTGAGAGTATTGTAAATATGCCAATGGATCAATTTCTCAACCAGGAATTTTATCGTCCTATGGGGTTAAAACACATAGCCTATCAACCACTTAAGTACTTCCCTAAGGAAACGATTGTCCCATCGAACGAAGATCGATTCCTCCGAAAAACAACACTTCAAGGTGAGGTTCACGACGAACTAGCTGCTTTTATGGGAGGGGTTTCCGGAAATGCAGGACTTTTTGCAAATGCAACGGATATTGGTACAATCCATCAGATGATTTTGAATCAAGGAGAATGGGAAGGAAAACAATATCTAAGCAAAGAAACCTGCCGATTATTTACCACTACTAAATCTAGAACCAGCAGACGAGGGTTAGGGTTTGACAAACCTACACAACCCACCACTTCCGCAGGTAATCCTTGTGCTTCTGAAGCTCCTTTATCAACCTACGGACACACCGGATTCACCGGAACTTGTGCTTGGGTTGACCCTGACAATGAACTTGTTTTTGTTTTTTTAAGTAATAGAACCTATCCTAATGTTTATCCAAACATTCTCTATCGCTTGAACATAAGAGAAAAAATACAACAAGTTATTTATAAGGCTTTCATAAGAGGAGGAGCAATCAAGCAATAAAAGCAATTACTATTTTTTCTTTCCGTGTGTTTTTTATTTAAGTCATTCATTTCGGATTTCACAAAGAGATAAAGGTTTATCACACAGGAGAAAATCTTTATTAAGTTTAAACTCCTATCTTTGTTGAACTCACAATAAAAAGGACCTATTAATGAATCTGCTAATTAATTTGTTACAAATAAGTTCTGTAACCTCCATCTTGACAAATACTGTTTTACTTGCTTTTATTCCCATTATTCTTTTGGTTTGCTTAATGGGAATATTTAAGTTGTCGGGAGATAAAAGTGCGGTCCTTACTCTAATAATCACGGTTATAATCTCTTTCTTCTTTTTTGATTTCTCAATGCACGACATTGGTGTAACCTTTTATTATGGAGTAATGAAAGCCTTCTTCCCCATTTTATTGATTGTCATTATGGCTTTGTTTAGTTATAACATTTTAGTACACACTCAATATATGGAGGTAATAAAAGAACAGTTTGTTTCCATTTCTTCTGATCGAAGCATACAAGTATTACTTTTAACTTGGGGATTTGGTGGATTATTGGAAGGTATGGCCGGGTTTGGAACAGCTGTTGCCATTCCTGCTGTTATTTTAATAGGATTGGGGTTCTCCCCCATTTTCTCCTCTGTAGTTAGCTTAATAGCCAATAGTGTTTCCACTGCTTTTGGATCTGTAGGTATTCCGGTTATCGTACTGGCCGAACAAGTTCATATTGAAGATATACAAACACTCAGCTCACAAGTTATTATTCAGCTATCTCCCTTGATGTTTATTATTCCTTTTATCCTTTTATGTTTAACTGAGTTTCAATTAAAAAGGCTCCCCAGATACATATTAATCAGCCTATTAGTCGGCGGAGTATCTCTAGTTTGCCAATTCTTAGCCGCTAAATTTATGGGAGCAGAGACACCTGCCATCATAGGTAGCATTGCATCCATTATAACGATTATTCTTTATGCTAAAATCACAGAGAAAAATAAAAAATCAGAGATTCGTAAAAACAAGGGTATAGAGACATTAAAAGCCTGGAGTGTATATGGAATTATATTGATACTTATTATTGTTACAAGCCCTATATTACCTTTAGAGTCTATTCTTTCTCACTTATGTGCCACAACTTTTACCTTTAACATTGAAGCTAACCCCAAAAGCATCAACATATATTGGTTAACTGACACAGCGGTTATTTTATTTCTAGGGTCAATAATAGGAGCCCTCATACAAGGAGCTAAATGGAAAGATTTAGTCAAACTACTTGGGAGAGTTATTGTTTCCCTACAAAAAACAATCATTACAGTTTGTTCATTAATTGTACTCTCTTCCATTATGGATATTTCGGGTATGATTGGAGTTATTGGGATAACACTAGCACAAGTAACAGGCTCATTATACCCTCTGTTTGCACCAACAGTGGGCTGTCTTGGAACTTTTTTAACCGGCAGTGATACTTCTTCAAATATACTATTCGGTTCACTACAAACATCCGTGGCACAGGCAACAGGTGCTGACCCCTCTTGGTTAGCTGCAGCTAATACAGTAGGTGCAACAGGAGGAAAAATTATATCTCCTCAGAGTATAGCCGTTGCTTCCTCTGCTTGTAGCTTACAAGGTCAGGAAGGAGCAATTATGAAAAAAGCAATGCCTTTTGCTTTATTATATATTCTAATTGTTGGAATAATGGTTTATACAATTCCGTTAATCTTTACGATATAATATAAAACAAAAATCCCCGATGGCTAATAAAACCATCGGGGATTTTTTTATAAGTAGATGAATTTATTATTCAACATCTTTTAACTCCCAAGCTAATGCACTAGCTCCTAGTACAGCAGCATCAGAGTCTTTTAACTCAGATACTAATAACTTAGTTTTCCCCTTAAAGATATTTAATATATTATCATCTATAGCTTTCTTTATTGGATTGATGATGTAATGACCTGCTTTGGCCAAGCCACCAAATAAAATGATAGCTTCGGGACTAGAAAAAGCAATTGCATCTGATAAAAACTCACCTAGTAAGGTTCCTGTTCTTTCAAAAATCTCCAGAGCTACTATATCTCCTTTTTCTGCTGCATCATAAACATCTTTTGAGGTAATATTTTCAACGTCAAGCTCTCTTAACAAGCTTTTTTCTGTACTTGAAGCTAAGATTTCACGAGCAGTACGTGCAACACCCGTAGCAGAACAATAAGCTTCCAGACAACCTTTTCTGCCACATCCACAAAGTCTACCATTCTCACGACGAACATTAACGTGACCTAATTCTCCGGCAAAACCGTCATCACCGTAAACAACTTGTCCGTTAATTACAATACCACTACCTACTCCTGTACCCAAAGTTATCATAATGAAATCTTTCATTCCTCGTGCTACACCGTAAGTCATTTCTCCTACAGCTGCAGCATTCGCATCATTTGTTAAAACAGCAGGTATACCTAAGCGCTCTTCAATCATAGCAGCAAAAGGAATCACCCCTTTCCAAGGTAAATTTGGTGGATTCTCAATGGTACCTTTATAGTAGTTGCCATTGGGTGCTCCTACTCCAATACCTTTAATTTTATCTGCTCCACCTTGAGCTTCAATTAAAGGTAATAAATTATCACAGAGTTTTTCAACATAGTCTTCCACCGAGCTAAAGCTAGTTGTTTTTATTGATGCACTAGATATTATATTTCCTCTAGCATCAACAATGCCAAAAACTGTATTTGTACCACCTATATCAATACCTATAACATAGGGCTTTTCTACACTAGTGTTTTCCATTTTGTTATTTTTTTATGAAGTAATAATTTTACAATAATACGCAAAGATGATATAGTAAACAACAATCTATATTGTTTTTTCATCTTTTATAATTGATTTCAGAAAAGATTTGTACAAATTGTGAGTCTTAATTAATTCAAGTGTTCTACTTCTTTATTAACTCAATGCCATTAGGCAATAAGTTTATTAAGCGTTTTTTATAAAGATCGCCCACACCTCTCTTGAAGGTTTTCTTACTTACCTTAAAATTACGATAAATGTCTTCAGCGTTACTTTTATCGTGGAAAGGTAAAAAACCATTATCTGTTTCTTTGAGTTTTTGAAAGAGGACATCAGCAAATTCAACAATATTCTCAACACCGGAACGTTGTAAGGCAACGTCTATTTTACCATCGGGGCGTATTTGTTGAATAAATCCCTGAAGTGACATACCTATATCTATAGTTTGAAACACCTCATTACTATATATTAAACCACTATAAAGATTATTTACTATGACTTTATAACCTAAATCTGTTTTATCCCAAACTAATAAATCAACTGGTTCTTCAATTGTTAAAGCAGAAGGCTCTGGTTTTTTGATAAAAGAATCAAGTTTTGATGAAGCGACTATTCTATAAGAAGCATCATCAATATATGCATAGATAACATACTTTCTTCCTTTTATCATTTTCTCTCTTTGCTCTCCAAAAGGCACAAAAAGATCTTTCATTAATCCCCAATTCATAAAAGCCCCATATTGATTTACCCAAGCTACCTCTAAATAGGCGTATTGTCCAACTTGTACAAGAGGAGTTTCAGTGGTAGCAATTAATCGTTCTTCACTATCTAAATAGAGAAAAACGTTTATCACATCTCCCAAAGTCAAGCTTTTATCAACATATCTTTTAGGTAAAAGTATTTCTCCAAACTCACCTCCATTCAGGTATTGACCAAAATCTACCTCTTTAACTATTTCTAATTGATTAAATTTACCTAACTGTATTTCCATAGTAGTATGTTTAAACTGTTTGAGCTACTGACTCTTATTTACAATATCTTGTATTAGCAATCCTGCTAGATGAAAACCAAAGATAGCTGTTATATGTGCTAATGTACCATTAATTCTTCTTTCTCCCTCTAAATAGCTAAAAGAAACGCCTTCAGTGGGAATTATTTTCTCATCACTATAAACACATTGAATTGATTTTTTCAGACTAATCTTTTCCTTTCTAAACTTACGTCTTAAAGAAGCAGCTAATGGACAACCTGAAACTTTCCAAAACTCTGTAGATTTAATCAATAAAGGATTTATCTTTAACGCAGCTCCCATAGATGAGAAAACTACAGCATCCGTTTTATTTGCTGATTGAATTAATAGATTAAATTTGTCTTCAATTGAATCTATTGCATCAATAATATAATCATAAGAAGGAAGATTGAAATCGTTATTCTTTTGCAATGTATATCGTTGGTAAATAGGAGTAATCTTTGCTTTTGGGTTAATTGCTAGCAAGCGATTCTTTAAAACTTCCACTTTAATTTCACCAATCGTATCTCTTGTCGCCAATAGTTGCCTATTGATATTTGTTTCATCCACTTTATCCATATCAACAAGAGTCAGATGATGAACACCTGAGCGAATTAG
>CAZOVL010000097.1:0-9727 GCA_964583185.1 uncultured Bacteroides sp.
ACTTAAATATTGTTTTCATATAGTATGGTAATGTTTCTATTAAGATATGAAAAATATTTAATATCTGTTTTCTTCTATTAAGGTAATTTTTTTAAAATAAAGAAATCTCAATAACAACTGAATGGTTTTTTGTGTAATAAAGAACATTTTGATATGTTTTTTGATGTATTCTTGTCCAATTAGAAAGTCTTAACTCTTTATATGCAGCTTATTTGTATAATAAAATAAGGATAGTTGTTTAAAATTGTTTTACTTTGCAAGAAACAAACAAATAACAATTTAATTCAGACTAATTTCATGGGAGAACGCACAGGTCACATAAAGTTCTATAGTGGAGAACAAATTCCTTTAGAATTACATAAAGCACGTATAGTACAAAAACTTCATTTGGTATCTATTGAAAGAAGATTACAAGCTCTGAAAGATGGAGGTTTTAATACTTTTAAATTAGATACTAAAGACGTATTCTTAGATATGCTAACTGATAGTGGAACCAATGCTATGAGTGATAACCAGCTAGGAGCAATGATGATTGCAGATGACGCTTATGCTGGTTCTCAAAGCTTTGTGAGATATCAAAAAGCAGTTAAAGATGTATTGGGAAAAGATTATTTACTTCCTGTACACCAAGGTAGAGCGGCAGAAAACATCATTTCACACACCTATGTAAAAAAGGGTAGTGTTGTTCCTATGAACTACCACTTTACTACTGCAATGGCTCATATTACTCAATATGGAGGAACCATTGAAGAGTTATTATACGATCAAGCTTATGAAATCAGTGGAAAGCATCCTTTCAAAGGAAATATGAACTTGGAAAAGCTTGTGGAATGTATAGAGAAAAATGGAAAAGAAAATATTCCTTACATCCGTATGGAAGCGTCAACCAACTTAATTGGTGGACAGCCTTTTTCCATTGAAAATTTAAGGGGTGTTCGTAAAATAGCCGATCAATACGGAATTCGATTGGTTTTGGATGCTAGTTTATTAGGAGAAAATGCGTGGTTGGTGAAACAACGTGAAGCTGAGTTTGCTAAAAGCTCTATGAAGGAGATTATTCAAACCATCACCGGATTGGCTGATATTGTTTACTTCTCTGCTCGTAAACTAAGTTCTGCAAAAGGAGGAGGTATCTGCACCAATGATAGAAGTGTTTTCAAAGAGATGGAGCCATTGATTCCATTATATGAAGGATTCTTGACCTATGGAGGTATTTCTGTTCGTGAAGTGGAAGCAATTGCTGTGGGACTTTATGAAACTTTAGATGAAGATATGATTCGTCAAAGCCCGGAATTCATTGAATATTTAGTAAACTCTTTAGAAAATAGAGGTATTCCGGTGGTTACACCTGCGGGAGTATTGGGTTGCCATATTGATGCAATGCGTGTATGCTCTCACATTCCTCAAACGGAATATCCTGCCGGTGCATTAGCCGCTGCATTCTATTTGATTTCGGGAATACGTGGTATGGAGCGTGGTTCGGTTTCTAATCAACGAGATGCGGAAGGTAATGAAACGTATGCCGATATGGAATTGTTACGTTTAGCTATTCCTCGTAGAGTATTTACTCTTTCTCAGATTAAATACGTTGAAGATCGTATGGCATGGCTATATGATAACAGACATCTTATTGGTGGACTTCGCTTCACTTATGAGCCTCACGTTTTACGTTTCTTTATGGGTGAATTAGCTCCTGTTAGCGATTGGCCGGAAAAATTAATAGCTAAGTTCAAAGAAGATTTTGGCGATAGCTTATAAATAGTATTACTCAATCATTGAGGGTAAAAGGTCAGGTAGTATTTTCTATCTGACCTTTTATGTTTAGTGAAATAATAGTAGAAATCTTCTGATGAAGTGAAAGATGTTAGTACTGCTTATTTTAAACTATTTCCAAGCACATTAAGCTAAAAGGGGACAAACTTGCTTTGCTCAAACAGTGTTCCGTTTCCTAACGCTTTCAGTACCTCCGTCTATACGCTAAAACAAAATCTACAAATTTTATTTAAATTAGTAGAGTTAGCACTTTTTTATTGAGCTATTTCTGTCTGTTTTTTCGATAGAAAAAGTTTTTCATCTTTCTTTTTTAGAAAAATAAAAACTCATTGTTACATTTTTAGTCTTTGATTTTTAAGTTATCTAAAGCGTTATATATTGAAATTTAATCTTTTATGATGACGCTTTATGGAAATCTGATCGTTCACAAAGTTCAGAAACTAATACAATTAGTTGAGTGGTACAACGTGTTTACCATTGGGTTGAATAACACCTGAACTTTCAATCGTTGCATATACGTTATCAATAGTAGTAGTAACAACGTGCTTTAAAAATCAGAGATTTTCTTCAGGATTTCTAATTTCTTCGTGAAATTCAATCAACTTGCCATTGATGAAATATAAAAGGTATGAAATTCGATTAGGAGAAATGTAACGTAAAACCTCTAAGTTACCATCTTGTGTCTTTGAAGCCATCATTACTTGATAGTTTTTACCCACCACTTTAAAAGCTTGTTCTTGCGTCATATCAATCTTTAGTTTTTTTACTTTATTCTCTAGTCCTACAGTACCAATGACAGAGGCACAGGAAAAGAAAAGCAGAGTAGAAAAAAGCAGTGTCAATAAATGTTTCATAACTTGAGATTATTGTTATTCAAAGAAAAGATTATTTATTGAAAGTAAAAAGAATTTAGTCCTAATAATAAGTGATTTCGTCGGTCTAGGACTGAACACCCTTCGGTCCTAGACCGACACCCCTTCAGTCCTAGACCGATGAACCTTCGGTCTTAGCCCCTCTTCCACGCTCTGTGAGTGGGGGGTAAAAGAAACCCTGTTCTTTTAATTAAAAACAGGGTTATTATTAGTTGTTTTGTGTTTTTTTATTAAAATGGGAAGAGTTTAGGAAGGACAAATATCATTACGATTCCGATGATGATTTGCAATGGTAATCCCACTTTCACATAATCCATAAATGAATATCCTCCGGGTTTCATTACAATGGCATTGGGAGGTGTGGAGAAAGGCGAAGCAAAACACATAGATGCAGCTACTGCTACTGCTAGTAAGAAAGGAGTAGGGTCTCCGTTAATACCTGCTGCTGCTTGTACGGCAATGGGCGCAAATAAAACAGCGGTTGCCGTATTACTCACAAAGAATGTAACGATTGAAGTTGCCACATAAAGTCCTGCCATTAAAGCATAAGGACCAAACCCTCCAAACGTGTTAATCAAGCTTCCCGAAATCAATTGGTCAATACCGGTCTTTTCAAATGCTGTAGCCATAGGTAACATAGCACCAATTAAGACAATACTTTCCCAATTAATACTTTTATAAGCTTCGTCTGCACTACGCAAACAACCCGTCAGAACCATCATAATTGCGGCAATTAAAATGGCAATTACTGAAGGGATAACATTGAATACCATTGCAAGAACCATTAGAATCATAATGATAGCTGCAATAGGAGCTTTGCGGTTAAGAATCACTTTACTTGCTTCTTCTAGCGGCTGACCAACTACAATGAAGTCGTCTAACTGATTGGACAGGATACGAATATCTTCCCACGTTCCATAAACCAATAAAGCATCTCCCTGATGAAGCGCTTCATTGGAGAAATTGGTCATTCTGTATTCTCTGAAACGCTTAAATCCCAATACACTCACATTGTATTGATTTCTGAAATTACTTTCAGCTAACGTTTTTCCTATAATTTGTGAATTTGGAGCAATATAAATCTCTGCAATACCCAGGTTTTCAAAATCTATGATTTCAGATTCTTTCCTCTCAATAAGGTTTAGCTTATTCTCTTGGGTGAATTTTTGAATATTCTCCTCTTTTCCGTGACAGAATAAAATCATATCCTTTTGAATGATTGTAGTAGGTCCGGCCATTTCTTCTACTCTTTTCTTGCGTTGAAAAGTAGATTTTCCGTTCCGAGCTAATGTTTTGCTAATGGTGAGTTCATACGTATCCGTTAGTTTAAGTTCTGCCAGCGATTTACCAATCAACGGTGAATCAGCGGTAACTTCAATCTGATAGGATTTATTAAGTAGATTATACTCTTTAGCTAAATCTTCCAAAGATTTTCCATCGTTTAATTTCTTTTCGTCCTTAGATTTGTTTTTTACCAAGAGGTTACTGGTGAAAAAGAGGTAAATTAAACCTATGAATAAAACAATGACACCAATGGGAGCAAAGTCAAAGAAACCAAGAGGGGTAAAGTTGTTGTTTTGCAGATACTCTTGCACCACTAAGTTAGGAGGTGTACTAATTAAGGTAAAGTAACCCAAACTACTGGCAAAGGCTAGGGGCATTAAGTATCTTTTGGGGCTCACTCCTGATGATTGAGCCAAACTAATAACGATGGGCATCATTACGGCTACTGTTCCTGTGTTACTAACAAAAGCACCTGTGAATCCGGTAACCAATATAATAAGGATGAATAAAAGCGATTGTCTGCCTTGAGCTAACCGGAGAATACGACTGCTGATGATTTTTGCTAAACCTGTTCTGAAAATACCAGCTCCCACAACAAATAATCCCAACATCATAATAACGACCGGACTGGAAAACCCTAATAATGCTTCGTTTGCAGTAATAATATCACAAAGAACTAAAGCAATTAAAGAACACAAAGCAATGATGTCAGTGCGAATTTTCCCATGAATAAAGAAAACCATGGTTAAGAATAAAATAAAAAAGGTGATATTCATGGGGGTAAAAAGTTCTGCAGTCATAAGAAAAGTTTTATTTTATGCCCATTGAGGAAGCTGTTAATACTGGTTGCAAAGATACTACAACTTATTGCTTATAAATAGAAACCTAATATGAAAAAGAGCAAGCAATTTGCTATTCTAGGTTAAATAAAATAAAAAATTAGACGTGACTTATATTTCTGCACTTTTTTTACAAAAATCACCTTTATTCCTCTCTTTAATACATGTCTATTAAAAGACTGGAATATCAGTAGAAGAATTTCATATTAAAGATTATTCTTCATCTAAAGGTAATATTTTTTGACTCTCTTCTTGAGGTAGTTGTTCCACTTCTCGCAAGGTACGTTTGATGGCTCGGGTGCGTGTTCCAATAACCTCTTCCAGTTGGTTCCCTGCTACCTGAAGGTTACGTTGTATTTTGGTAAGTAAGTCTCCAAATTTATTGAACTCTGTTTTTACTGCACCTAGCACACGTTTGTTTATATGAGGCTGATTTAAGACATTAGATATAGATGATAGAAATTATACGACTATTATCTATCAAGAACGAAACTCGTTCAAAAATAACTCGCATTTTAAAAATCACAAAAATCAGAGTTTTACTACCTCTATTTCATAGCATATTGGACAATTGTACTTATTTCTAGATATCTTGTACATTATTGTACTTGCTAATTTTAGAATTAGTTTATATTTCGATAAAATACTGTGAGCTTGTTAATTATAACTATACAAAAACCTTATCATAATGCTTAAAAAAACAGCACGAATAAATATCCATATAATCTGTTAATTCATTCTAATTGTAAGCCTGTTACTATTAGCATTTATAATCTAGATTCAGATTGGTTGGTATAAAGATTGGGGACATAATCCCTATGATAATGCAAAATATGCAGGGACAGTGGGAAGTCCTATATTCGAGAATTTGTCTAAAAAGGAAAAAAAGATTTGGATACTTTCTTTCAAAATAATGGTATCTTATAATAACATTTAAATTATAAATTAGAGTCTCGCTAAATAAGAAATACGCAAACCTATAGACAAAGAACAGAAAAAGGAATACTTATTTGTTAAGTAATCAATATTTAGGTAGCTATGTTACATACCATAATATGGATGGTGAATTTGTAAATGGGTGGAATTAGAAATAGCAAATCAACATTATCACAAATAAAATGACAATTATGAAGATCAAATTATTAATAATTAGTGCTTTTATCCCTATTTTGATTTGGGGACAGAATTCGAATTCGCCCCAATTTATATCAACAACATACCAATATGATTATGATAAAGGAGTTTTGAGTCTTATTATAAAAAAGTCTTCAAATAGTGATGTATATATTCAAAATGAAAACGAAAGAAATCCGGAGGGAAGTGCCATTGTTGTTGAATTTTTAGATGTTAATGACAAAGTAATATATAATGGCAGATGGTCACTAGGACCCAAATCTTATGTAATAATTCCAAGTGATAAATTATCCCACAAGGTAGATTATGCTATTGATAAGATAAATACCAATCAAAGGGTAACTAAAAAGATTATCTTAGATGTAGATATAAAATATACAGTCATAACAGGAGATTCTAGAGAATTTTATTTTTATAAAGAAACTAAAGAAATTCCGGTCAATTAGCTATTTTAGCATATACTGTAGATTGAGCTTCGATTGGGAATTTGATTTATACCTAATCTGATCCTATTTTAGATATTATATTAAGGCTATTCTATTTTTAATAAATAGAATAGCCTTTCAGTTACTCGATATAATAAGATATCACTGTTGTTAAAAAATCAAAGTCTTCTCTATTTTTAGTTCTTTTATGATTCTTTCAAATAACGATTGGTTGGCTGATTAATTAAATACAGAAACACTTTATGAAAAAGAGGGGATTATGAGTGGCTCTAGATTAAATAAAGGAATAGAATCACTCTTTTAAGATTTCTTAGAGCTTTTTTCTCTAAGGTTTTGGCTGTTAAGGAGTGAAGTGGGTGTCTGTACGTTGCTTTTTTAGATTTCTTCTTCATCTAAAGGTAGTATTTTCTGACTCTCTTCTTGAGGCAGTTGTTCCACTTCTCGCAAGGTACGTTTGATGGCTCGGGTGCGTGTTCCAATAACCTCTTCCAGTTGGTTCCCTGCTACCTGAAGGTTACGTTGTATTTTGGTAAGTAAGTCTCCAAATTTATTGAACTCTGTTTTTACTGCACCTAGCACACTCCACACTTCACTTGTTCTTTTCTGTATGGCTAGTGTTCGGAACCCCATCTGTAAACTATTTAATATAGCTCCTAAAGTGGTAGGCCCGGTTACAGTTACTTTATAATCTCTTTGAAGTATCTCTATGAGTTGTGTTCTACGAATCACTTCCGCATAGATATTCTCAAAGGGGAGGAATAAAATGGCAAAGTCCGTGGTATGAGGTGGGTCAATGTATTTGTCGTGTATGTCTTTAGCCATACTTTTAATGGTGTATTCCAATTGCTTCCCTGTGCTCTCAATTTGTAGAGAGTCTCCTGCTTCATAGGCATCCAGATATTGTTCGTAGATGTCTTTAGGAAATTTGGCATCAATGGGTAGGTAAATACTATTATCCAAAGCATCTTTCCCCGGCAGTTTAATGGCAAACTCCACAAAGTTTGAACTGTTGCGTTTGGTTTTAACATTCTTATCGTACTGTTCCGGACTAAGCATCTGCTCCAATAAAGCCTCCAATTGAACTTCACCAAACGTACCTCTCATTTTTACGTTAGTTAATACCTTTTTAAGTCCTCCTACATCTTCGGCTAAATTTTTCATTTCACCTAACCCTTTTTGAACTTGCTCCAAATGTACTTGAACCGCTTTGAACGATTGTCCTATGCGTTCATTTAGCGTTTTTTGAATTTTCTCTTCTACCATAACACGCATTTCATCCAAACGTTTTTCTGTGGATTCTATGAGTTTCTCTTGTTGTTTTTCCATTAGCTCCAAACGCTCTTTTTGTCGTTCACTGGAATAACGCAGGTGATTGGATATGTTGTCTTCAATGTGTTTAAGGCCTTGTCCCAAGTTTTGTGTTATTTCTTGGCGCAATTCACGCATATTTTTATCCATTGAGTTCCTAGACTCAAACATCTCTTTGTTTAATAGTTGCTCAAGTTTTCTTGAGTTATCATTTTGAACCTTCTTGATGAAAAAAAGCAACGTGATTATATTAACTGCAATCAGTATAAGAGCAATAAGAATAAGCGTAGAAGTAGTCATATGGGTAGAGTTAATAAGTCAGTATTTCATTTCCTGTTTCTGTAATTAATAACATATGCTCCCATTGAGCTGAAGGAAGACCATCTTCAGTGCAAATGGTCCAACCATCTTCAGAATCCATAAACACTTCGTGGCTTCCAAGATTAATCATCGGTTCAATGGTAAAAGTCATTCCGGGTACAATAAGCATCCCTGTATTTTTTTCTCCAAAATGTAATACTTCCGGTTCTTCGTGAAATTTTATACCAACACCGTGTCCACAGAGTTCTTCAACTACACTATATCCGTTTTTCTCAGCGTGTTGTTGTATGGCAGCACCAATATTTCCAATTTGTGTCCAGGGTTGTGCTTCTTTAATTCCAATATTTAAGCACTCTTTAGTTACCTCTACTAACTTTCTGTCTTCTTCCGAAACATCACCAATTAAAAACATCCGTGAAGCATCAGAAAAATATCCTTCATAGATGGTAGATACATCAATGTTAACAATGTCTCCATCTAATAATGTTTCCTGTGGAGTTGGGATACCATGACAAACCACATCGTTTATACTAATGCATACACTCTTAGGAAAACCCTCATAGTTTAGGGGAGCTGGAATAGCCTTATGATCAGTTGTAAACTGATAAACTAAATTATCAATGGTTTCTGTACTTATACCTTCTTTAATATAAGGAGTAATAAAATCGAGTAGAGCTGTGTTTATTGCTGCACTTTTCTTAATACCTTCAATCTGTTCTTGTGTTCTTAGCAATGATTTGGGAGGTATTCTGTATCCTCTTTTTTTGTATTCATTTAATTTGTTCTCTATTTCTTGTGGATATTCGGTAGGGGTTAATCGTCTCATAATTGTTTTTTTTATCATTAGAATACTTATTTTCTAATCTATGCAAAGGTACAAATTTATGCTGTTGTTATACTTTCTTCGCAGTAAAAACCTTGTTGAGGTAATTTGACCTTAATATGTTAAAAAGTGCTTAATTCTGAACATTCAACCAATCGGGCTGTTTTATTAAAACATTAGGTTAAAAATGCCTGATTGTGAAAAAATGACCTATATTTGTTAATTGCAACGCAAATAAAGAACATATTTTAACCTATTTGTGGCAAAATGATTGAGTTATGTTCTTTTGGTTGCCTTAATGTTTGTAAACATTGAGGTTTACTAAATAAAAGATTGATAAAAACTAAAATGAATGCATTATGAAAAAAAGATCGTTATTTCTTATTCTTTGTATTCTATTATATTCTCTTTCTGCTGTAGCACAGAATACAGTGCGAGGGGTAATAATAGATAAGGATACAGATGAGCCTTTAATTGGAGTTACTGTTTTTTCTGAATCAGAAGGAGCAGGAACAGCATCTGATTTGGATGGTAGCTTTAACTTAAAATTAAAAAACAATAATCAAGGGAAATTAAAGATCTCTTATGTGGGTTATAAAACAATAGAAGTTGATGTGAAACCTAATTTAGGTACTGTAGTACTGGAATCACAAGCCATTGGTTTGAAAGACGTTGTAGTAACCTCTTCAATGGCTGTTAAACGTAAAACGCCCGTAGCTCTATCTGTTATTGAGCCGGCAACTTTTGAGGCAAAAATGAGTTCTCAAGAGTTCCCTGAAATTCTGAAAACTACACCGGGAGTTTATGCTACCAAACAAGGAGGTGGTTATGGTGACTCTCGTATTAATCTTCGTGGTTTTGAAACTGAAAACATTGCGGTGATGATTAATGGGGTACCTATGAACGATATGGAGTGGGGAGGTATCT
>CAZOVL010000098.1:0-9658 GCA_964583185.1 uncultured Bacteroides sp.
TTAAATAACAGCTTTATTCGCTTCACATTAAGTTGTATATCCGCTGGTTCAATACAAAGAATACTTTCAATTTTACTTTGTAGGTTTTGTGGCTTTAGTGTTACTTTATTCAATCTTTCTAGAGATCGTTTGTCTCCTAGAGGATACTTTTCATTAATGGCAAAAAGGGTATTGATTAGATTTTTGACAGCTCTTGTTAAACAACCGGAAAGATTGTAAAGGTCTTTTTGCTTAGCAAAAGACTCTGCATGCCATATTGTGAATTCGGCAGACCACAAGGATTGAGCTATAATTGATTTTTTTAATTTCTGAGGGTATTTATGGATAGTCAGTTTTAATTCCTTGATAATCTCCTGTGGATCATATAAAGGGATACAAATCTCTGTTTCTGCTAGATATGCAATAGAAAGAAAACCGTAAGGAGGTTGTTGTTCGTAGCAGTTTTCCCAATCCCCATTTTGAGATTTTTCTATGATATTCTTTACTTGAGTTATGTTTCTATAGAGTAAGTCTATCTTTCCATATTGTGTGTTTATCCAAGCTCCTCCATTAACATAAGGTCCCCACTCATAGAAATCTGTCAGAATAGAAGGTTCTATTTCATAACTTATTATTACCTGTTTAATCTCTTCAATATTGAAAGGAGTCTTTTCATCATAGTAAAGCCCCAAGTCTATATCTGAAGTTTCTGTAGCCATTCCTTCTGCATAAGAACCTCCTAAAACAATGGCCTTTAGGTGTTGAATAGCTTTCAGATCGTTTATTAAACACTCTAACAATTGTTGCTTTTCTGTGGTTATGTTATCCAAAGAATGGAAGGTGAATTTAGGGTAATTGGGTAATGAGTTTATGTCTCGCATAACCGGTTAGTCTTGTTTTTGTTGCTTCAATAATTAGGTTGAGTAAGATAGGCAAAATATTAAACTAACTCATAGTTCTACTAGCTGACTTATTAGGTGTCAGCTATATAAATGATGTAAGTAAAAGATAGGGGGCTATATGAAGAAATGTTGAACCGAGGAATAAAATGAGCTAATGAATCACTCATCTGAATGAAGATTTACTTAATGAAAACTCAGAAAAGAATTCGTTAGTTATTGCCACAAAGCATTATGTTCAATACTAATGGGATTGTTGTTTTGGTTTTGGCGACGCATATTCTCACGAGCTTTAGAGATAAAGTATTTCACATGATAGTTGTTTTTGAATCTCTCCGGAGCCTTTTCCATAATTTCTTTAATCTCGGGAGTTAATAGAGGATAATTTGTATTTCCATAACTCATCATAAATAAATTAGGACCTAATACGTTGTCATAGTTGCGTTGAATAAAAGAGTCTGTGAGTCGTTGCATTTTAAGTTCTAACCGATCAAATTGATCCATTAAATCTCGTTGTGTATTTCTTGAAAGGTGTCCTTCAAACATTCGTAGTGCACGATTTTTATTTAACTCCTCATACTCTAATTCAATTTCATTTTTCCTGTAGATATACTCATACAATGTGTTGTTAAGCATTGTACCGTATGCTGTGATTTCGCTATTATCAATATTGACTTTTATATTTCCTTTTTCAAGCACTATAGGCATAATGTTTTGATTATCTAAAAACAAAGCAGCCATTATAGTGGAATCTACATTTCCTTTCATTTTAAACTCACAATGCACTATGTCAGTAGAGTCTAAGTTTACCCATTGATTTTTTTGTAAGGCACGTAAAAAGAGCTTTTTCCCTTCTAAGCCTATGAGTGTTGCATTACCATTAATTTCATAGCGTTGCTTACAAGAAGTAGTGAGGGTTAGAAATAAGAGTATGTAGAATATTTGTTTCATATAGTAATTCAATATTGATTTCATTGCAAAATTAAGCAGCAAACTTATAATTATAGCAATTTGTTAGATTTTATTATACTATAACTACATTCATTTTATAAAAAACATTTATAAAACGGTTAGAATGTGGAATATACCATTAAGATTATTTAATTTCGCAATCTATGTGTTTTATAAACGACTTTAATTATAGTCATATTTTCTATAAACATTAGAGTTTTATTGTTTATTAATACTTTAGAATATTAAAATAAATTAAATAATAACAGATTCATATGAATAGATTTAGAGTTATTGCTTTGCTCATTTTAGCCTTTAGTTACCAAATTGCCAAAGCTGATGAGGGAATGTGGTTGTTACAATTGCTGGAAGAGCAAAATGCAATTGAATTAATGAAAAAACAAGGTTTGAAGTTAGATGCCTTGGATGTTTATAACCCCAACGGAGTTTCTTTGAAAGATGCTGTGGGCATTTTTGGAGGAGGATGTACAGGTGAAGTGATTTCGTCAGAAGGATTAATCTTAACCAATCATCATTGTGGATATAGTTTTATACAACAACACAGCTCTGTGGAGAATGATTATTTAACCCATGGTTTCTGGGCTAAAAATCGTACTGAAGAGCTACCTACTCCTGGATTGACCTTTACTTTTGTTCATCGTATTGAAGATGTTACATCTTCAATTAATGAACTAATTGAAAGTGGAGAAATCACAGTCTATGAATCGTTTACTTACTCTTTTTTAAATCAAAAAGCAGAAGAAATTTATAAAAAGAGTGACCTGTATGAAAAGAAAGGAATCAAACCTCAACTATTGCCTTTTTATGCAGGTAATAAATACTATATGATTTATAAAAAAATCTATAGTGATGTCCGCATGGTAGCTGCTCCACCTTCTGCCATTGGTAAGTTTGGAGGGGAAACGGATAACTGGATGTGGCCTCGTCATACCGGTGATTTTTCTATGTTTAGAATTTATGCCGATGCTGAAGGAGAACCTTCAGAGTATAATGAAAATAACAAGCCTCTTCAGTGTGAGAAATATTTATCCATTTCATTGAAAGGAGTAGAAGAGGAAGACTATGCTATGATTATGGGGTTCCCTGGTAGCACCAGTCGTTACTTAACTGTTTCGGAGGTTAAGGAACGTATGGAGTCTATAAATAAACCTCGCATTCAAGTGCGTGAAGAACGTTTGGCCTTACTGCGTGAAGCAATGGATCAGAGTGATAAAACAAGAATTCAATATGCTAATAAGTTTGCAGGTTCATCTAACTATTGGAAAAACTCCATAGGAATGAATAAGGCTATTATTGATAATGATGTTTTGGGACAGAAAACAGAGCAAGAGGTTCAGTTTGCTGATTTTGCAAAAGAACAAAATAACATTCCATATATGAATGTGGTTGCTGAAATTAACGGATTGGTAGCTAAAACATCTCCGTTAACTTATCAAATGACTGCACTTTCAGAGTCTTTTTTAGGTGCTATAGAGTTTTCTTCTTCTCTTCGATTATTCCGTTTGATGAAAGAAGCCATCGAAGAAAAAGACACCGAGAAAATTGAGGTACAAAAGAAAGAATTTACGGCCTTTTATAATAGAATACATAACAAAGATTACGATCATAAAGTAGATCGTAAGGTGGCTCAATCCATATTTCCTCTTTATGCTGAAATGGTGGATTCAGAGAATAGACCAAGTATTTATAGCTTTATAAAGGAAAACTTTGACAACAACTATGAGGCTTTTGTTGATTCTATGTATGATTCTTCTATTTTTGCTTCTGAAGATAATTTAAATCAGTTTCTAAGTAATCCAACTGTAGAAGTTCTGAAAAATGACTTGAATTATCTTTTTTATACGTCTATCGTTGATAAATTTGAAGAGTTAAGCACTGCCTTGCAGCCATTAAAAGATGAATTAAATGTGTTGCATAAAACTTACATTCGTGGATTAACCGAAATGAAGTTACCTGTTCCTTCATATCCTGATGCCAATTTTACTATTCGTTTAACTTATGGAAAGGTGAAATCTTATTCTCCACGAGATGGTATTCATTATCGCTATTACACTACAACAGATGGTATATTGGAAAAAGAGAATCCGGAAAATAGAGAATTTAATGTACCCGGTGAATTGAAGGATTTAATTTTGAAGCGTGACTTTGGTCGCTATGCTATGGACAATGGTGACTTACCTGTGTGTTTTTTGACTACTAATGATATAACAGGTGGTAACTCCGGTAGCCCTGTTTTAAATGCCAAAGGTCATTTAATTGGTTCTGCTTTCGATGGCAACTGGGAGTCTTTGAGTGGTGATTTGGTTTTTGATGATAATTTACAACGTTGTATTAACGTGGATATTCGTTATGTGTTATTCATATTAGATAAGTTGGGTGGTTGTGGTTATTTGTTGGATGAGATGACTCTTGTAGAATAACAACAACTAAATGTAAGAGTGAAAAGCCTATTAAGTAATTGTTTTACATCGGGTTTTCAGTTTTATTCATAAATTAAAAAATATATAAATACTATGAGATTTAAAATTCAATGGGTTTGTTTATTCTTTTGTTTCGTTACAACTAAGTTGTTGGCCGATGAGGGTATGTGGTTGTTGCCCGATTTGAAGCAACAAAATGAGATCATAATGAAAGAAATGGGGTTAAATATACCTGTAGATAAAATTTATAATACAAAGAAAACTTCTCTTAAAGACGCAGTGGTTCAATTTGGATCAGGGTGTACAGGCGAAGTAATTTCTAAATCAGGGTTGGTCTTAACGAATCACCATTGTGGTTACGGTAATATACAGAAACTCAGTAGCGTGGAGAACGACTACTTAACAGATGGTTATTGGGCAAAAAACAGATCTGAGGAACTACCCTGTAAAGGATTGACCATTACTTTTATTTCTGCTATTTACGATGTTACCGATTATGTGTTGGAGCAGTTGAAAATTGATGATGATCCTGATGGGATAAATTATCTATCGCCCAGTTATATGAAAAAAGTGGCTTTACGCTTGGCGTTAAAGAAGAAAATTAAACCTTCTACTTTTCTTAATTTGGAATTAAAACCTTTCTATGGTGGAAATAAGTATTACTTATTTGTAAAAAAGACATATAAAGATATTCGTTTAGTAGGAGCTCCTCCATCTTCTATAGGTAAATATGGTTCAGATGCTGATAACTGGATGTGGCCTCGCCATACAGGAGATTTTTCTATGTTTAGAATCTATGCCGATAAAAAAGGCAATCCTGCAGATTATTCTGAAGAGAATGTTCCGTTAAAAGTGAAACAACCACTTAAAATAAATTTATCCGGATATAATGAAGGAGACTTTGTTTTTTTAATGGGATTCCCGGGTTCCAATTGGCGTTATATGATTGCCGATGAGGTTACAGAACGTATGGAAACAACCAATACAGTACGTCATAAGGTAAGAGATGTTCGGTTAGAGAAGATGAACGAAGCGATGAATAAAAGTGCTGCAGTGCGTATTCATTATGCTAGCATATATGCCGGATCGGCCAACTATTGGAAAAATGCAATAGGTATGAATGCCGGATTGAAGCGATTGAAAGTGGTTGAGAAGAAAACTGAACAACAAAAACAACTTTTAACTTGGGGAAAAGAGAAAGGCAACGAAACCTATCAAATTGCCTTTGATACTATTCGTTCCATTGTTTCACACCGAAGAGAACCTTTGTTACATCAGCTTTTTTTAGATGAAGCCTTACTACGGGGAATGGAGTTTCTTAAAATTCCTTCATTAAAATCTTTAATCAGATCTTTAGAAGAGAAAAACAAGGAGGCTACTGATAAGGCTATTGCTTTGTTGAGACAAGAGGGTGAGAGATATTTTAAATATCAAAATGCGTATCCCGAAGTGGAAAAGAAAATAGGTGTAGCTATGCTTTCTGTTTATCAACAAGAGGTAGCTCCCGATCAACAAGTAGAGGTTTTTAATACAATAGCTACCAACTTTAATGGAAGCATTGAGAAGTATATGGATTATTGTTTTGATCAGTCCATATTTGGTGCTTCTGAAAAATGGAATGCTTTCTTAGCTAATCCCACATTAGAGGTTCTAAACAATGACCCCATCTATCAATTGGAAAAAATGGCTTTAACTAAAAGAGCCGATTTAAGTAGTCGCTTATCTCAACCTAATAAAAATTATAATGTGGCTCATAAAGCCTGGGTAGGAGGAATTATGGCAATGAAAAAGAATCAAGGTGAGCCCATTTACCCGGATGCAAACTTAACGCTACGTTTAACATATGGAAGTGTTTTACCCTATTATCCGGCAGATGGTGTTACTTATCATTACTATACTACACTAGATGGAGTAATGGAAAAGGAAGACCCCGAGAGTCGTGATTTTATTGTTCCTACACGTTTAAAGGAACTTTATGAAACAAAAGATTATGGTAATTATACCAATGTAAAGGGTGAACTACCCGTGTGTTTCATCATTAATACCGACAATACAGGTGGAAACTCCGGAAGTCCAGTGTTTAACGCCAAAGGGGAGTTGATAGGGGTAGGATTTGATCGTAATTATGAAGGATTAACCGGAGATATTGCTTTCGAACCTGACTTACAGCGTGCTGTATGTGTGGACATTCGTTATGTGCTATTTATTATTGATAAGTTTGCCGGAGCCACTTATCTCTTGGATGAATTGTCTTTGGTTCATTAAGTTACATAAATCGAAGGAGTGAACCTTTTTGTTTTTTTTCTGTTATTTAGAAGAGCAATGGCTCAGAAGTATCTAGTTAAGAAATAAATGTAAAGGAGATAATAATGGAGAAATTTATAGATGTAATAAAGTCAGAACAACCTGTTTTAGTTGATTTCTTTGCTACCTGGTGTGGCCCTTGTCAGGCGATGTTGCCCATCTTGGAAGAGGTGAAAAGTAGCATTGGTGATAAGGCAAGAATCATTAAAATAGATGTTGATAATAACCAAGATTTAGCTCAAGAGTATAAAATTCAAATGGTACCCACACTTATGATATTCAAAGAAGGAGAAAGCCTATGGAGACATTCAGGAGTGATGCAAGCCAGTGAATTAGAGGCTAAACTAAAAGAGTTTATGTAAGATGAAAAAATATTTTTATACATTTTTGATTGGCCTGTTTTTTATGGCAACTCCTGAGATTTTAGCTCAGAGTGAACAAAAAGCAGATGATAAAAAAGGAGAGGTAGTGGTAATGAATCATGCTCTTTTTTTAGAGGAGGTATTTGATTATAATAAGTCGGAGACTTGGAAGTTCCAAGGAAATAAGCCGGTTATCATTGATTTGTATGCTGACTGGTGTGGTCCTTGTAGAAAAACAGCCCCAATTATGGAGAAGTTAGCCAAAGAGTATGCCGATGATATTGTTATTTATAAAGTTGATGTGGATAAAGAAAGAGAGTTGGCTGCGCTGTTTAATGCTACCAGTATACCTCTTTTTGTGTTCATTCCTATGGATGGTCAACCTCAATTATTTAAAGGGGCAGCAGATCATGCAACTTATAAAAGAGCCATTGATGAATTTCTGTTGAATAAGTAGTTTTAATTTGATTAATAAAAAGAAGGGCGTTGTGCAATGATGTAGTACAATGCCCTTCTTGTTTTCTATCCTTAAAGTTTGGACTATTATGAATAGGGGTTTTGCATCTTGTATAGCTTTTCAAACAGTTCTATATAGAGATTTATTGTTTTAGAACGTAGAGTTTTAAATATACAGTAATCCATTTGGCTTGGAGTGATTGATGCTCGTATTAGCTGTTTTAAGTATTTTATCTCTCCACTCCATCTTTAACAATAGCTACTAGATTCTCCCATGGCTGTATGTGTGATTCTCTTTCTGTTTCTACATAATATGCTCCACTTGATTCTATTACATAAAGGGTTCTCCCCATACTTAGCTCTTTTGCTCTTGATATGGCACTTTCTTTTTCATTATCTATATGTAACATAAATTTACCGGTTAAGAATTGTACTATATTTAATTACTTCATATCCCAAATATACTGATTTCTTTATTATTATAATGTTTTTACCTTCGATTTTATCTAATAAAATTATCCTATTATTTCATTGTTTTTCGTTATAGAAAAAGAAAGCAAAAATGATTTATTTAAGGATATGGAGCTATATATTATACATCACTTTGATTTGGTATAACCCAATTTATTAGGGATATAAAAAAGCGACAGCCTTGTATTCCATAATTGCTGTCGCTCTTTTGTTTTTGTCCATCTTAAAATAAAAGACTTATTTAAGATGAGGTAACTATTCTTTTACTTTAAGAAATCCTCATCAAAAGATAAAGGAAGTAAATCTCTAATACTCTTTATTTCATAGATTTCATTCTCTCCAAAAAGAAGTATCCGAATAGGATGATTGTAGCGTTTTTCAACCTCAAGTATAACTTGTCGACAAGCTCCACAGGGAGAGATGGGAATGTCTAAAAAGGCTCCTTGTGTGTATGCAGCAACAGCTAATGTATGTACTGCCTGATCCGGATGTTGTGAGTTAGCATAAAAAAGAGTGGTTCGTTCAGCACAAGTACCCGACGGGAAAGCTGCATTCTCTTGGTTGCTGCCAGAAACTATTGTTCCATTAGCCAATAGGGCAGCAGCGCCCACTGCAAACTGGGAATAAGGTGAATAACTGCTTTCAGTAGCTTTTTTTGCTCCATCAATCAATTTTTTGTCGGTTTCGTTTAACATATCATAAGTTAGACGATTGATTATGGCTGTTATTGTTAGTTTCTTCATATCTTCAGATTTTATTAAGAGCACTTTACACAAAGTTAGAAAAGAGATTGATATTCCCAATTTTTTTTGTGATTTTTGTCTTTCCTGATGGATAGGGACTTAACTTAATATTAGAATTATGGTGAGATTTGATTATAAGCTTTTTTTGTTTCTCTCTTTTTTATTTTTCTCTTTATCATTAACTGCCCAGAGAAAAAATAGCCGTTATTTGAAATACATAGATGACTATAAAGATTTAGCCATTTATGAAATGAAAAAAAACAAAATACCTGCCAGTATTAAATTAGCCCAGGGGTTACTGGAAAGTGGAGCAGGACAAAGTCAATTGGCTAGACGCAGCAACAACCATTTTGGTATTAAATGTGGTAGCACCTGGAAAGGACGAACTACACGACATACTGATGATCATTATATGGAGTGTTTTCGTGTATATCGTAGTGCTAAAGAGTCGTATGAAGATCATTCTCAATTTCTTCAACGTGCTCGATATGCAGCACTTTTCAAGCTGAAAATAACCGATTATAAAGGATGGGCCAGAGGTCTTAAAAAGGCGGGTTATGCAACCGATCCCTCTTATGCCAATCGGTTGATTACTATTATTGAAGACTATGAGCTTTATAAATATGATACAGCCAAAGGAAGCAAACGTTCAACTCCTGCTGTAGATGCTCCTTCTACTTTCTCTCATCAAGTTTATTTATCCAATGATTTAGCTTATGTAATTGCAAGAGATGGAGATACTTTTAAGAGCATTGGAAAAGAGTTTGGTATTCGTTGGAAGAGTTTAGTGAAATACAATGATTTACATAAAGAGTATACCTTGACAGCAGGGGATGTAATTTACCTCAAGAAAAAGAAAAGCAAAGCGAATAAGAAATACCCTTACTATATTGTTCGAGATGGTGACTCCATGCACAGCATATCACAGAAATTTGGTGTTCGTATGAAGAATTTATATCAAATGAACCGAAAAGATGGAGAGTATATTCCCGAAGTAGGGCATAGTTTACGATTAAGGTAATTATTCACATCTATTGTGTTTTTTTGTATTC
>CAZOVL010000099.1:0-9139 GCA_964583185.1 uncultured Bacteroides sp.
TTCTCTTTTATCAAATCTTTTATATCAACTTTCCATTCACGAAACATATTATCTGCAACCATAACCTTATGCCCATTCAGATAAACATCAGCATACGTATCTAAACCCATAAAATGTAAGCGAATATTTTCTTTAGCAAACAAGGATTTGTCTACATCAAAATGTGTTTCATACATCCAATCCTCTTTGTCTACCCACTGAACAGCACGCTCGTTAAGTCTAAAAAAGGGGTCTTCTATGATTTTATTCGACATTAAATCAAGATGAATTACTCCGGGAACTTTTGCCGGATACCAGTTATTCAAACGCCATTGCTTGAATTTCCAACCTTCTTTTATCTCCTTCTGTATTGGGTTAGCGGATAAAGTGGCAAAGCCCAATATAAATGAAAAGAGTATTAATGCGATTCTAGCTCTATTTTTCATAATACTATTTGAGTTTATTCTTGTTCAGTTATTTTTAATACTACACTATCAAATGGACTACCAATAGGAAGAATGATACCTACCTTCATTAAGTAATCACCGGAAAGGAGTTCCTCATTTTGTTTAAACTTGGAATAGTCTTTTACATTTATCTCTTCTAACTTATATGTTTTCGTAGGATCAAGACCTTTTAGCTTAGTTTCGAAGTACTCTGTTCTTCCATGATTTTCAATACTATAGGCAAAAAACACAGCTTGCTTTTTATCTTTTGCAACATACATATGTGATGCCCACCCATTACCATTGTATGGTGAAATTAGTCTATACAAATCACCAAACTGAATAGTAGGACGTATCGACTTATAAGTTACTACTGCTTTTTTCGCAAAATCATAGTCATCTCCTTGTATATCTTTGGGTTGTAATTCCATACCTAATCGCCCAGACATAGCTACATCAAAGCGAAACTTCAAAGGAATCATCATCCCTGTCTGATGATTTGGACTAGTAGATACATGCGACCCAGTAGCTATTGAGGGAAAAAACATATTTGTTCCATACTGAATGAATACTCTATCTAAAGCATTTGTATTATCACTCGCCCAGAATTCATCATGATACCTTAATGCACCATAATCAACTCTACCACCTCCAGATGAACATAATTGAATTTGAATATTCGGGTATTTTTCACGTATACGATTATATACCTTATATAATCCTTGAACATATTCATACCAGAAATGTGATTGGTTATCTTTTGAAAGATAAGTTGATCCAACATTATCCACATGACGGTTAGCATCCCATTTGATGTATGAAATATTTAATGAAAGTGAAGCAACTTCATCAAATACGTTAAATACAAAATCTTGAACCGCAGGATTAGACAAGTCCAAAAGCCATTGGTTTCTCATAGGTAGAACATCTCTTTCACCACTCTGAACAATCCATTCCGGATGTTTATGAGCCAATTCACTATCCGGGTTGACCATCTCCGGCTCAATCCAGATACCAAATTTCATTCCTTTATTTACAGCATAGTTAGCAAGATAATCAATCCCTTTAGGGAGCTTTTTCCTATTGACTTGCCAGTCGCCTAAACCGGCATTATCTCCGTTTCTTGGGTATTTATTTCCAAACCAACCATCGTCAAGAACAAACATTTCAACTCCAAACTTAGCAGCATTATCAATCATCTCTGTTATTGTAGCTTCGTTAAAATCAAAATATGCACCTTCCCAACTATTTAAGATAATAGGATGTTCTTTATCTCCGTGAGCCATTCCATATTTACGTCCCCAGTCATGAAAGTTTCTGGAAACATCACCCACTCCATTAGCACTGTAGCTCAACAACATTTCTGGCATACTTATGCTTTCACCTGTATTAAGATGAAAGGTTGAAGCAAATGGATTCACTCCTGAGACAATGCCAAGACGCCCTGTTTCATCTACTTCAAATGATAATTTATAATTTCCTGACCAAGCTAATGTACCAGCGTAAGTTTCTCCCGATTCCTCTTGAAGGGGTGTATTTAATGATATTATGAACGAAGGACTTTCTGCTTGAGTAGTTCTTACTCCTTTTTTACTTTCTATCACTTTAATTCCACGATTGAGTTTTTCCTCCGTCATTTGCATTTCTCTGGCCCATGTACCGTTAAAGTGAGTCAAATAATAAGCTTGTGCATGCAAAGGCAAGTATGAAGAAGCAATATTCTCAACTTGGACTATACCCTCCTCTTGATGCCTAATTTTCACAGATTGACTTATTATATTCTCCTTCTGATACGCTTTGAAAATCAAATCAACATATACCGGATATAATTTATCTTTTAGTTTTACAGTAGTTTCTATTACATTGCTTTCTATATTCTTAACCACATAATCTGAATAAACAAGACTAGTGGTTAAAACACCATCAGCGTGTGTTAACTTCAAGGCCGGCGTCAAATAGAATCGATCTCCATATGAAGGATAAACTTGTGGAAAAAGTTCATCATCTGTATCGGGTTGATTATTCAGTTTTCTTCCTGAAAAACTTAACTTTCCTGATATTTTTTCGCCCCAATAATGGAATTCTACTTTCTGATCTTTTGTACCAGACAATACCATCATAGTTTCATCTGTCTCAATTTTTATCAGTTCTGAGTCTTTAGAAAACACATTGGATGCCCCACATAAAATAACTATTAACAGTAAAAATGTTTTTTTCATGATATTAAATTGATTAATCACTCTTAGCTTATCAAAATCAAGCTTAAGACACTCTTTTTCCAGGTATTCCACCTAGAAATAAGAGTAAATATTTAATTAATTATTATTTTGAATTTTATAGACCCTTACATCTTGAGGAGGAACATTATAGTGAATTTTTTCATCTTCACTTATGGAAAACTCAGAAGTCCATAGTTCTTTTACGCTTAAACTAACAGTTGAATCAATGCCCAATCTTTCAAAATCAACAGATCCATTCAAACTTTCTTCTTTGTTGAAATTAAAAACAGCTAAATAGACACATTCTTCTGTTTGCAACATAAACTGAGTTTCAGGTTTATTAGGGGCTGAAGCTAAGTAGCCCTCAACAGGATAAAAAGATTGACCTAAACGTGCTATGTCGTTTATCTCTATATTTGTTGCCACTTCTTTAGCTCGTCTACGTGCCTCTTTATCTCCTTTTATGTTTCCTTTAAGACTAAAATTATCCCCCAACATATATATACCTGTTATTACTGCTGAAGTAATACGAGATCGATTTGCTCCTAATTGATAATCTTCGAATTCACCCGGTTGATAAAGTAAAATATGATCGGCATCGTTAAATGGATAAACACGATTAAGCCACCATCCAAAAGATAAACTGTTTAGCATATAACCTGTAGTTCCAATATCACCTTCTGTCATAGCACCCCAAGCATCACAACTAATTCTTTTAGAGGTACCATACTGTGCTGGAAATGTAGGTGCAATTGATAAAGCCAGAAACATATCATCCCCACAAACTTCCGTTAAATAGGACATTCCTTCATTATATGCTTGTTTCCCAGTTGTAACGTTTGGGTTATAGAACGAAGCTGCTTCAAGAGTTCCATTATTTATGAAATCCAATTTAACGTATTCATACCCTAGGTCCTTAAACATCTTTATGTAGTGTTTTATTCTCTCTTTAGTCCCTGGATGAGTTGGATCAACAGCTAATGATTCTATTTTTCGAGGTTTTCCGTTAGAAGCATATAAGTAGATATCTTTATATTTCCATTCATTATTAGTGCCTTCAACATAAGCATCAGCATTGCCATGCCAATCTGAAAAAGGACACCAATAGATTCCTGCTTTTTGTCCGTTTTTATGACAATGATTTACGAATTCTCTCAATTGATCTGGGGTAAAATTATCCCAAAACGAATCAAGACCAATATAAACAGTACTATCATTACTAAAGTTATTCGTTTGCATATCAGTCTGAAAAAAGTCCGAAACATCAATAGCTCCTACAAAATTTACTTTTTCAGCCATTGCGGCCCAACTATTCCAGCCAAAGGGAGTTCCCTTTTCCCACTTACGAGGTGGGGCGATCTTTGCACATACTTCTCCGTATGACTCAAGTCCTCTACGCCAATCTTCATAATATCCAAAAAAAAGTTTAGGCGATTTCACGCTTTTTCCTTTTATATATCCATGTACACAAGAAGGTCTATCGTCCAGGTTACTTATATCACGTGTCATTTCATTAGCTAATCCTCCAAAAACTTCAAACTTATTTATTACGCTATTTTCTGAAGTGGAAAAGTGAATCCCGGTTTTCCATGTATCATGTTCTACTGATCCTACAATCAATCCTTGACGTTTAGCACCATTAAAAATTGCTGTCACTTCAGATGAAGTATCTTCAACCAGAAGAGGACTTGACAGATACGGAACAAAACTATCATTGTCAAAAGGAACAGTCAAGACCCTATTAGAACTATCTTTTTCTAAAAACTCATTAACTCCTTCAGTAAATATAGGTGCAATATAATTTGAAGCTATTGAGTCATTAGATATAAGTTGGGCTTCTACTAAAAAATAAGGTTGGCCTTCATAGAAATAAAATATCTGCTCAATTTTTGGATAACCATTAAGTCCGGAATATGTGTAGATTATTTTTCTTCCTTTACCTATACTATCTATTATATCAAATTCTTTTCTATTCAAATCAGGGTACTCAGAAGAAGAAATAAATTGATTGTTTATACTATATTTTGATATAACTTGTTTTAGTATATCTTTCCCTTGGTGGAGAATACTTAAAGAGTTAGAATCTTCGTTGAACTCTAAAGACCATTTTTCGAATTGACTATTATTTGTATAAGAACAGCTTAAAAGAGTTAATAAAACTCCCAAAAACAGTAATATTTTTAAACTTGATTTTTTCACATTCATCCTTTTTATTGACAATAACATTATTCTAATTCTACCTAGATATGCTCAAAACTAAAGATTAGTTTCATAAAAGAAGACACCATGAAGTTCTCAAAATGATGCAAATGTAGATTAATACTAGGATAGGACATATGAGGTATTAAATGAGACTTTCGTTCAGCATTTAAATGTTTATTGATTATTTTTTTCACTACCTTACCATCGGAAAAATCTATACTACTATGAATAAGTATTTATTATTAACACTTGTTGCTTCTATATTTTGTCTAAGTTCATATCCATCCAGCCTAAATCTTAGGAATATTAATAGTGATGCCGGATTATCTCAAAATAACATCAAGGCTATCTATCAAGATAGTTACGGTTTTTTGTGGTTCGGAAGTAAAAACAAACTGAACAGATACAATGGTAATGCTATCAAAGTATTCGATTGCTACGACATAGAGACAAAGAGGGGAAATAACAATATCGGAGCTATCCTTGAGGATTCTAACAAAAAGCTATGGTTGGGTACAGATAAGGGTATATATATATTTGACTCTGTGGATGAATCTTTCTCTTTTTTTCAGATTGAAACGGAAGAAGGAGCAACAATAAACAACTGGATTTCTACTATTCAAAAAGACAATAAAAATAATATATGGATTGTTGCACCTAATCAAGGAGTATTCAGATATAATGAAAAAAGTAAAAAACTCTCTTTATACTCTGTTGTTGAGCAATTACTTCCTAGTGTAAGTAACCCTCAGTGCATGGTTATTACTAAAAATGGAGACATCTGGATAGGAACAAATGGATCAGGTATTTTCAAATATGATTTTAAACAAGAGAACTTCACACAATACACAGAAAATAAAGATTCTTCAATATCTATAGAAGGTAAAAATATATATACTATGACTTCGTACGGTAAAGACTTATATATAGGTATACACGAAGAGAAGGTATTAAAGTTTAACACTGAAAACAATACATTTGAGGAGATTGTAAATGCTTCTCCTAGCCCGGATTATAAAATAATAAGAGATTTAGCTATTATTAATGAAAATGAATTATGGATTGGAACACAATCTGGTATTTATATCATTGACCTTGAAAATAAAACAAAGAATAAGCATCTTCAAGAAGATCTTATTGATCCAACATCTCTATCAGATAATTTAATTGAAACTATTTTCCAAGATAGAGAAGGAAACATCTGGATAGGAACAAGATCGGGAGGTGTAGATAATTTACCAAAGTCAGGAATTAACTTCAACATCTTTTCTCCAAATGAAAATAAGCAATCGCTAAGATCAAAAAAAGTAAGAAGAATCATTGAAGATGATGAACAAAGAATTTGGATTGGCACAGAAGATGCCGGGCTCTTCATTCTAACTCCTCAAACTGAACTTTTCTCTAAAATAGAGCGACTACATTCTAACCATGTTCTTTCTTTAATGAAGAACAACGAAAAGATCTTAATCGGTTATTTCAAAAATGGTTTAGATGTCATTACGAATAAGAAAAACACACAAACTATTGAACATTATACTCCTAAACAAATGGGACTTAATGAAGAAAGTGTTTACGCCATGTGCAAAGACAAACAAGGAAATATATGGCTAGGCAATGCATGGGGAGTTTATCTGGCAAAAGTTGGTTCAATGTCTTTTGAGAGACAAACCCAATTTGGATTATGCTATACACATGATATAGTAGAAGACTCGGAAGGTGAAATATGGGTGGCAACAATGGGAAGTGGGGTTTTTAGATACACTCCATCGAATAAGAATATTACACATTATGTAGTAGGAGAAAAAGAAAACACATTGAGTTCTAACTCTGTGAGTAGTATAACTGAGGATCATAAAGGAAAGATATGGTTCTCAACAGACAGAGGAGGTATTTGTGTCTACAATAAAACTACAGAAGATTTCAAAAGATACTCCATTTCTGAAGGACTTCCAGATGATGTAGCTTATAAAATAGTAGAAGATAGACAAAACACTTTATGGTTTGGAACCAATAAAGGGTTGGTAAAATTCGACCCTTCACGTGAATCTGTCACTGTTTTTACTAAAGAAAATGGGCTACAATCCAATCAATTCAACTATAACGCAGGGCTAATGACTCAAGATGGTAACATCTTGTTTGGAACAGCTAATGGAATGATTAGTTTTAATCCCCACAATATTAAAACCAATTATTATATTCCACCTGTATATATAAATAGCCTTTCTATTCTAAATGATGAGGTTGATGACTACACTTCTAGTGGTATATTGCAAAAAGCCTTGATTCACACCCAAGAAGTTATATTGCCATATAATAAAACAAATATTTCTTTAGGCTTTGTATCTCTTAGTTATACTTCTCCTATAAACAATCAGTTTTTATATATGATGGAAGGAGTAGATGAAACATGGGTAACAGCAACTAAATCACAGTCTGCCTCCTATTCAAACCTTGCACCCGGTAAATATAGATTCAAAGTAAAAGGTAGCAATAATGACGGAATATGGAATCCCGAAGAAGCATCTATAGACATTATTGTGACACCACCGTGGTGGAAGTCTAATATGGCTTATGTTTTATTTACTGTTTTTTTGATATTGATAATTTATATTACACTTAAAAAGTCCGCGAACAGATATGCCAAAAGATTAAAACAGAAACAACATCTAGACAAAATTCAACACGAAAAAGAACTCTATGAAGATAAAGTTTTCTTTTTTACAAATATTGCTCATGAAATCCGAACTCCACTTTCTCTAATCAGTGCTCCCTTAGAATCTTTGCTTGAGAGTGATATTAAAGACGAAGCAGCAGATGAATATTTAAATATTATAGAAAAAAACACCAAAAACTTATTACTACTAGTAGATCAATTACTCGATTTCAAAAATGTTAATAAACATAGTATTAAGCTACATTACCAAAAAGCAGATATATTAAAACTTATTGATGATATTAGTTTTCTATTCAAAGCTCAACTAAGTAAAAGCAATAAAACATTAACAATAGAAAACAAAACAAATTCAAAGAAACTTGAAGCCATAGTAGATAGAGATGAACTGTTCAAAATACTCAACAACTTAATCTCTAATGCGGTAAAATATTCACACTCGAATATCTCTATTAGCATAAAAAACATTGCTGATAATTTTGAAATTCATATTATAAATGATGGACTGTTAATTCCTGAAAAATATAGAGATAAAATTTTTGAACCCTTTTTCAGAGTAAAAGAATTTTCTGACATAAGTGGTTCTGGAATTGGTTTATCATTAGCTTACTCTTTAGTTATGATGCACAATGGATCACTCATCTATAACGCAGAAAATAATTTAAATAATTTCATATTGACTATCCCTTTATTTCATGAATATCGTAGCTCTGAAGCAACTACAGAAAGAAAACCCTTTGATAATCAAGAAAAGACTCCTGATTTTATCAACACAGCCCAAAAAGAAGTTTCACAAACAAGAATTTTACTCGTGGAAGATAATAATGAAATTCTTCATTTTCTAAAATTAAGATTGGGTGAGCAATACAATATACATACGGCATCTAATGGAGCTGAAGCTGTTGAAACTCTGAAAAAAGAAAAAATAGATATAGTTATTAGTGATGTTATGATGCCCGAAATGAATGGATTTCAACTCTGTGAATTTATAAAAAGAGAAGAACAGCTATCTCACATAATCGTGATATTATTAACAGCTAAAGGAGACCTTGAGAGCAAAATAAAAGGACTTGAATTAGGAGCGGATGCATATATTGAGAAACCTTTTTCCATGAAATATCTAAATACTTTAATAAAAACACTACTTGCAAACAAAATTAGAGATACTAATATCTTCATAAAAAAACCTATTGCGTTCAGCAAACAAATAAAAATGCGCAAAGCGGATGATGATTTCATTTTTAAGTTAAATGAAGTTATACAAAAGAATATAGCCAATCCTGATTTTAACGTAATCGCATTAGCTGAAAATTTAAATATTAGCAGATCAGGATTACATAGAAAAGTAACAGAAATATTAGAAATAAGTCCAGTAGAACACATTCGTCTTTGCCGACTACAAAAAGCAGCAGAACTAATTAGTGAAGGCACGTATCGAATAAATGAAATATCATATATGATAGGAATAAATACTCCGTCGTATTTCATTAAAATATTTCAAGCTCATTATGGAATGACGCCCAAAGAGTACGAAGAACATATAAAGGATAATATTAGATAGTAACGACTTAAATAGGCTATTTAATCTCAGACTATACATTTATTTTATAGTTTGACTCATT
>CAZOVL010000100.1:0-8814 GCA_964583185.1 uncultured Bacteroides sp.
GTCCTAGACCGAGCACCCTTCAGTCCTAGACCGACAGGCCTTCGGTCTAGGACCGAGGGGGCATAGGTCTAAGACCTATAAAAAGAAAACCTTGTAAAGTGGTTTTAAAAGTTATTTGCTATCATATAGTGGGCGGATTTATACTGAGAAAAATTACCACTACATAGAGCTTTTTTTTCTATGTAAAAGAGGTTGGGATGGGAGCCATTTTATTTAGTTCTTGCTCCAAAACCCGGGTGTGAACAGCAGAAGTACACTGAAAAGCTCTAATCTACCTAAAAGCATCAAGCCGGAACACCACCATTTAACAATATCGGGCAATCCACTCCAAGAAAAGGCAGGACCAAATCTTCCTAATCCGGGACCTGCATTACTAATTGAGGAAATAGAGACACCTACCGCTTCTTCCATTGTTAATCCAAATTGTTGAAATATGAGTATGCTTATAAAAGTAAAGGTTAAATAAAGAAAGAGGAAAGCTAAAACCGTTGATTGTATGGTGTTGGGTATAATTGCTTTATTTATTCTAACGGGAAGAACGGCATTAGGATGAATAATGTGTTTAAATTCGTTCTTTGTAATTTTAGCTAATATAGCTAAACGGATACATTTTATACCACCCGATGTACTTCCTGCACACGCTCCAACTAGTATGGTTATTAATAATACCCCCCAAGCTATGGGTTGCCAAGTGGTATAATCGGTAGTAACAAATCCTGTGGAAGTATGTAGTGACGCGATTTGAAAAAGGGAGGTTCGTATGGAATATTCCAAGGGTTCTTTATCCATAAAATAAAGCGTAGAAGCAATAAGTGTACTGAAGAACAAGACAGAAAACACATATAGTTTCAGCTCGTCTTCTTCCCTTAACTTTTTAAATTTCCCATTGATAAATAATATATAAAGAGAGAAGTTGATTCCCGATAAGAACATAAAAAGGGTAATTATATATTCTATGTAAGGAGAATTATAGAAAGCAATACTGTCTTGTTTTGTGGAAAACCCTCCGGTACTGGTTGTGCTTAATGAGTGGCAAATGCTATCGAATAAACTCATATCTCCTAAATAGAGTAACAGTGTTTCTAAAAGAGTCATTCCAGTATATATTAGCCAAATCCACTTGGCTGTAACTCCAATGCGTGGATGAACTTTTTCGTGTGGTATTCCTGTGGCTTCAGCAGCAAATAATTGTACTCCACTGACACCAAAAAAAGGAAGCACTGCAATAGTGAAGAATATAATTCCTAAACCTCCTATCCATTGGGTTAAACTACGCCAGAAAAGGAGCCCGTGAGGAAGTTCTTCTATGTTGTCTAAAATGGTACACCCTGTGCTGGTAACTCCCGACATCGATTCAAAAAAGGCATCGGTTATGGAAGGTATATATCCACTGATATAGAAAGGAAGCATAGCAAAAGCTGAAACAACAATCCAGCTTATAGAAACAATGATGTATCCATCTTTTCTGTTGAGTTCTTTATTGCTGTTTCTTCCTATAAAATAAAGGATTAAGCCAACGGTTAATGTGATGCCGGCAGTGAGTAAGAAACTATTCAAATCGTCTTCTTGGTAGAAGAGTGCAACTCCTGCACTTAGTAATAGCATTCCGGTTACAATGAGTAACAGAGATCCCATTACATTAAGTATTGCTCTATGATTAATCATTGTTTAGTTGAAGAACTTTTCTATTTTTTTTATCATCATACTCAAGCAAAACACCACAACGTGGTCTCCGGGCTGGATTAAGGTGTCTCCTGTAACCAGTATACCTTTTCCGTCTCTAACTAACCCTCCAATGATACTTTCTTTAGGAAGAGGTAAGTCTTTTACTAGATGCTTTGTAATTATGGAGTTGGGCTTCACTGTAAATTCAGCAACATCAGCATCTGCCAAGGTTAAACTTTTTACATTAGAAACGTCCGCACTCAATAGTAATTGGTAGATGTAGCTGGCTGCAATTTTTTTCTTGTTAATAATGGTACCAATATCTAGACTTTCAGCCATTGCTATGTAATCTATATTCTCAACTTCTGCAACACTTTTTTCCACTCCCATACGTTTGGCAGCTAAACAAGCCAAAATGTTGGTTTCTGAATTTTCTGTTAAGGCAATAAAAGCATCGGTATGTCTAATCCCTTCTTCCTCCAGCAAGTCTAAGTCTCGGGCATCACCATTTATAATTAGTATTCTACTATCTAATTGTTCTGTTAATAAGTTACACTGATCTAAGTTATTCTCTATCAGTTTAACTTTCATATAATCGGGGAGTTGTTCTGCTGTTTTTTGAGCAATGCGACCACTACCCATAATAATAACACTCTTCACATCAGGATATTTCTCTTTACCGGTGATTTTACGAATGTAAGGAATGTATTTATGTGTTGTAGTGAAATAGACAATGTCATTCAGTAATATCTTTTCATTACCTCGAGGTATAATGGTTTTATTGCCTCTTTTTATTGTCACCACATAATAAGGTGTATTTTCCCTATCCAGTTCACTTAAAGGAGTATCTAATATTTCGGATTTATCTCTGATTTTAACTCCAATTAAAATTAAAGCTCCATCGGAAAACTCCCACCATTGCCTAATCCAACTGATTTTAACCGATGCAACAATTTCTTTTGCCGCTAATATTTCCGGGGAAATTAAAGCATCTACCCCTATTTTGCGGAAGAACTCCTTGTTTTTGGGTTGCAAGTATTCATAGTTACTAATTCTAGCTACCGTTTTTATAGCTCCTAAGTTACTCGCTAGCATACAGGCAGTTATATTCCTAGATTCATCGGGGGTAACCGCTATAAATAAATCAGCCTTATGGCTACCCGCTTCTTGTAATGCAACAATTGATGTAGCTGAGCCAATAACAGTCAGCAAGTCGAGATTTAAACTTAATAAGCTTAATTTCTCTTCATCCTCATCAATCAGTGTAATGTTGTGTCTTTCATCGGACAAGAGACGAGCTAAATGAGTTCCAACAGCTCCTGCTCCGGCAATAACGATGTTCATTAGTTAGTTTTTTTAATTTTAAAGATACGGAGAATTAGATGAGATTATATATTTCTTTTAAAATTCCTTCTTTATCCATTCCACAAATGTGGTAGAGTTGTTCCACTGTACCATGTTCAATAAATTCATCGGGCACACCAATTCGTTTAAGTGTGGGTTTATAGTTGTTTTCGGAGAAAAACTCCAAAATAGCACTTCCCATTCCTCCTTTTTTCATTCCATCTTCAATGGTAATAATTTTATCAAATTGTGAACCTATTGTATGGAGCATTTCTTCATCTAATGGTTTTAAGAAACGCAAATCATAATGAGCAATTGAAATGGAACGTTCTTTTTCGGCTTCCTGAATGGCTTCTGATGCAAGTACTCCAATAGGGCCTAGGGTTATGATGGCTAAATCTTTACCTTCTTTCAGTGTACGTCCTTTGCCTATTTCTATCTCTTCAAAAGGGCATTCCCAATTTGCTATACATCCTCTGCCTCTTGGATAACGAATAGCAAAAGCACCCTTGTTAGGTAGTTGTGCTGTGTACATTAACTTGCGTAGTTCGTGTTCGTCCATTGGAGAAGCTATGGTTAAGTGGGGGATTGGACGTAAATAAGTTAAGTCGAAAACCCCATGGTGAGTCGGTCCATCCTCTCCAACCAATCCTGCTCTGTCTATGCAAAAAACAACAGGGAGGTTTTCTATAGCTACATCGTGAATGATATTGTCGTATGCTCTTTGCATAAATGAGGAGTAGATGTTACAGAAAGGTTGCATACCATCAGTAGCTAATCCTCCGGAAAAAGTTACAGCGTGTCCTTCGGCTATACCAACATCAAAGGCCCTATCCGGCATCTCATTCATAAGTATATTTAATGAAGACCCGGTAGGCATAGCCGGAGTTATACCTACAATTTTCTCATTTTGCTTAGCTAACTCCAGTAATGTATAGCCAAAAACATCTTGAAACCGAGGAGGTAATCCTTTGGGTTCATTTGTTAATCGTTCACCGGTCATTGGGTTGAATTTACCCGGAGCGTGCCATAATGTGGCTTCTTTTTCAGCCGGTTTAAACCCTTTGCCTTTTATGGTGTGTAGGTGCAAAATCTTTGGACCTTGCATATTTTTGATGTCTTGAAAAACACGGGTTATATTTTCTATGTCGTGTCCATCAATTGGACCAAAATATCTTATGTTTAATCCTTCAAATACATTTTGCTGTTTAGCAGCTATGGATTTTATGCTGTTTGCAAAACGAATCAGTGCTTTTCTTCGGTCATCATTTAATATGCCAATCTTATGTAAAGCTTTTGAGGCTTTAAAGCGTAATTCATTGTATCGGTTGGAAGTATTGAGGTTAAATAAATACTCCTTCATTCCTCCTACACTACGATCAATAGACATATCATTGTCATTTAAGATAATGAGAAGATTGTTGGGAGTAGAAGAAGCATTGTTTAATCCTTCAAAAGCTAATCCACCACTCATTGATCCGTCTCCAATAACTGCTACTATATGTCTGTCTGATTCTCCCTTTTTTTGAGCAGCCACAGCCATGCCTAGTGCTGCTGAAATGGAGTTGGATGCGTGTCCACTTGTAAAAGTATCGTATTCACTCTCTTCCGGAGAAGGAAAAGGGCGGATGCCATTCAGTTTTCTATTTGTGTTAAAAACCTCTTTGCGTCCGGTAAGTATTTTATGTCCATAGGCTTGATGTCCAACATCCCATACAATCCGATCGTATGGTGTGTTAAAAACATAGTGCAGTGCCACAGTTAATTCAACTGTTCCTAGGCTGGCCCCAAAGTGTCCGGGGTTACAAGAAAGCTCAGCAATGATGTCTTGTCGTAATTCATCACATACCTGTGTTAGTTGTTCAGGTTTTAGCTTTCGTAAATCCTCCGGATAATGTATAGTGTCTAATAATTTATATTCTGAATTAATTTCCATTTTATATGCTCAATAAAACAGGGCAAAGCTACTAAAATTAAAGCTATAGAGCCACACTTTTAGTCTTAATTTAGTTTTACAAGATCTTCATTTACTCTTTTCATATATACAAATTAAGAGCGAGTTTTGTTCTGTACTCTTTATTATTTAATGCATGATATTAAACGATCTGTTTTTTCGTGTCCATACTACTGTGTAATTTTTCTTAATTGTAAATAGGAGAGGTGAACTCTCTAAGTTAATTATTATATTTGTTTAAAGAAAAGATAAAAGGTAATATGCAATTTACTACAGAGGTTAGAATAGATACCAATGTGCTTGATGTTAACCATAGTCATTCCATTTTATTAATGGGGTCTTGTTTTGTTGAACATATAGGTGAAAAATTAAAAGGGGCCAAATTCAATGCTTTGATTAACCCTTATGGTGTACTATACAATCCAATGTCTATTGTGACATCGTTAAAAGAGATGCTGAATAATACTCCATATAATTTGAGTAGCCTGTTTTTCTATCAAGGATTGTGGCATAGTGCAATGCATCATAGTGTGTTTTCCGGTGCATCTAAAGAGAAAGTGTTGGAAAACATTAATGATGCACTGAATGAAGCCCATTTGTTTTTGAAGCAGACAGATTACTTGGTTGTTACATTGGGTTCCTCGTGGGTGTATTTTGATAAAACTCATCATCAGATAGTGGGTAATTGTCACAAACAGCCGGAACATCTTTTTAATAGACAACTGGTTGAGGTTGATGAAATTGTTAATGAATGGAACAAGGTTATAGAGTTGTTGTTGGCAGTTAACCCTAATCTGAAAATACTTTTTACTGTAAGTCCCATTCGGCATGTTCGTGATGGATTACATGGCAATCAGTTAAGTAAATCCACTCTCTTATTGAGTATTCATAAATTACAAGAGCAAAGAAAAAACACCGTGTATTATTTCCCTGCGTATGAAATTATGTTGGATGAGTTGAGAGATTATCGGTTTTATGCTGACGATATGTGTCATCCATCAGGGCTTGCTGTAGATTATATATGGGAAAAATTTATCCATTTTGCTATCTCTGTTCAATCACAAGATTTGATAAAAGAGTGTGAGAAAATAAAAAAAGCACTCAATCATCGCCCTTTTAACCCAGAAAGTGAAAAACATCAAGAGTTTTTGAAAAATCTTTTGGAAAAAATAGAAGCACTTTCCAAAAGATATCCCAATTTAGCATTTAATAAAGAAATAGAATTATGCCATACTCAATTGATTTAATTGCGGATATAATAAAAGCCAAACGAATTGGTTCTACTAACTATTCCATAGAGTGGTTATTAACGGACAGTCGCTCACTTTGTTTTCCTGAAGAAACTTTGTTTTTTGCATTGGTTACTACACGAAATAGTGGGGCAGCCTATATAGAAAACCTATATAACAGAGGGGTGAGGAATTTTGTGGTTAGTTCAAGAGAGGAAGTTTTGAATCGGATTGCAAATGAACACGCTTTTCCAAAAGCTAATTTCTTAGTTGTTGCTTCTCCGCTATATGCGTTGCAGAAGTTAGCAGAAAAACACAGAGAGCAGTTCGATATTCCTGTGGTTGGCATTACAGGTAGTAACGGAAAAACCATAGTCAAAGAGTGGATTCATCACATTGTGTCTCCCGGAAAGGTTGTTGTTCGATCTCCCAGAAGTTATAATTCTCAGATTGGGGTTCCTCTCTCTGTTTGGCAACTAGAGGAACGTTCAGAAGTAGCTATTTTTGAGGCGGGAATTTCTCAAAAAGGAGAGATGGAGGCCTTGCAGAATATAATAAAACCAACCATAGGGGTTTTGACAAATATTGGAGGAGCTCATCAAAAGAATTTTAATACGCTACAGGAGAAGTGTATGGAAAAGCTTTCTTTATTTAAAGATTGCGATGTGATTATATATAATGGAGATGATGAGTTGGTTAACGAATGTGTGGCTCAATCTGTTCTTTCTACTCGTGAAATTGCCTGGAGTAGAAAAAATATGGAAAAACCGCTTTATATATATAAAGTGGAACAGGTGAACGATAGTGTTGAAATAGGTTATAGTTACTTAGGCTTACAAAACTCTTTTGTTATTCCTTTTGTTGATGAGGCATCAATTGAAAATGCACTTCATAGTTTGGCTGTTGCACTATATTTAATCACCCCTCCTCAACAAATAGCTGAACGAATGGCTACTCTGGAGCCTGTTGCTATGCGACTGGAAGTGAAAAGTGGGAAAAATGAAACACTAATAATTAACGATAGTTATAATTCAGATTTAGTGTCACTGGATATTGCCTTGGATTTTTTGTATCGTCGATCCCAGAAAAAAGGACTGAAGAGAACGTTGATTCTCTCTGATATAATTGACTCTGCACAAAAAGCTTCCGTATTATATTTGCGGGTGGCTCAATTAGTAAAAAGTAGAAAAATAGACCGTATCATAGGTGTGGGGCCTAACATTTCCTCTTCAGAAGCCCGTTTCTTGATAGATAAAGAATTCTTTCCGGATACAGCCTCTTTGTTAAAAGCCATAGAAAAACAACAAATATCTTTTCAGAACGAAGCCATTTTAATAAAAGGGGCTCGTATGTTTAATTTCGATTTAATTTCTGATGTTCTAGAAGAAAAGGTACATGAAACTATATTAGAGGTGGATTTAAAGGCGATGATTGATAATCTGAATCATTATAGAGGGATGTTGAAACCTACTACAAAAATGATTGGTATGATTAAGGCGGGGGCTTATGGTGCCGGTTCATATGAAATAGCCAAAACTCTTCAGGAGCATTGTGTTGACTTTCTTGCGGTTGCTGTAGCTGATGAAGGTTATGAACTGCGTAAGGTGGGAATTACTACTCCTATAATTATTATGAATCCGGAGTTTTCTTCGTTTAAAACTATATTTAATTACAATTTAGAGCCGGAAGTCTATAGCTTTCATTTGTTGGAGGCTTTGGTGAAGGCGGCAAAAAAAGAAGGAATCACAAATTTTCCCATTCATCTAAAAATAGATACAGGAATGCATCGTCTAGGCTTTGAACCCGAAGATGTACCTAAACTTGTGGCGTATTTGAAATCTCAGGATGCAGTTATTCCTCGTTCTGTGTTTTCTCACTTTGTAGGTAGTGATTCTCCTGATTTCGATGATTTTACTAATCTGCAAATAGAGCGTTTTACTGAAGTGGCTGATAAGATTCAAGCTGAGTTCTCTCATAAAATACTAAAACACATATGTAATTCTGCAGGGATTGAGCGTTTCCCTGAAGCTCAATTCGATATGGTACGTTTAGGAATAGGTTTATATGGAATAAATCCAATAAACAACTCAATTATTCATAATGTAAGTACCTTGAAGACTACTATTCTCCAAATAAAAGATGTTGTAGCTACAGATTCCGTTGGATATTCACGAATGGGACATTTAAGTAAAGACTCTAGAATTGCTGCAATACCAATTGGTTATGCTGATGGAATTAGCAGAGGTTTAGGAAATGGTGTGGGTTTTTGTTTTGTTAATGGACAAAAAGCCGCTTATGTAGGTAATATTTGTATGGACGTATGTATGATAGATGTTACTGGTATTGATTGTAAAGAAGGAGATGAAGTTATTATTTTTGGAGAAACTTTACCTATAACTTTGTTGTCCGATGCGATAGGTACAATACCCTATGAAGTTTTATCTAATGTTTCACAGAGGGTAAAGCGAGTTTATTTTCAAGAATGATTTAAGTGAGTAGCTTATATAATAAGGTATAACCCTTTTCGGTGACTTTGTTTCTATTGAATTAATATCATTTACTTCATAATATAATGAAGTGATATGGGGTTATCTTCCTCTTTAATTTCTTTAAGTTTATAGG
>CAZOVL010000101.1:0-8527 GCA_964583185.1 uncultured Bacteroides sp.
TTTTTTACCATAGCTTTTTTTATCAAGAAAAAAAGCTAGCTCTTTAAGAGTAAAAGAAAAATTACAATTAAAAGAATTTTCTTAAATAAATCTTTTAAGGAAAAAGAACATTGAAGAATGTACATCTTGTTTTTAGCGTAAAGACGAAGAGTGCTGAAAGCGTGAAGAAAGGAAACACTGTTTGAGCAAAGCGAGTTTGTTTCCTTTTAGCTTGAAGTGCTCGGAGTTAGCTAAAAATAAGCAGTACTAGCTTTTTTGCTTCGTTTTTTGGCAATGAAAAAAATGAAGACAAGTCATTAGAAACCTTCTAATCTTGTTTAACAAAAGAGTTTTCTTGAAAAAATCTTTTACATAAAAAGAATTTTCGAATAAATTATTAATCAAAAGATGTTTCATTAACTTTACAAAAGTTTATTCATTCACTTTATAGAACAAAACAGCATGTTAAGAAAATCATTCATTATTTTCCAAATTATTTTAGTATTAAGCATTACATTCACTGTGTGCAGCTGTTCAAAAGAAGAAGAAGAAAAAGAAAAAACACCCCACTATGTAGCCGGCTTATACCAGAACCAACTAAAGATAGATCAGGTTCTGAATATACCCGACGAGGTAAGCTTTGATAAAATAAAAGTCAAATTAACCGGCAAGTGCTGGAGTAGTATTGACGAGGTGGAAACCACTTTCCACAATGGAGAAGCCATTTTAACATTCCCCACCTCCTTTGCTGCCGAACAACTACAAGTAGTTGACAGGAAAGAAGACGATTTCTGTGGTTTTTGGCCTGCCACTTCAGATAACCCCTCCGCTCGTGTCTCCGCCTTAAAAGACATTATTGCCTATCAGGGAGAGAAGAAAGTGGGACGCCTCTACCTCTCCAATCAAGCCACCGATTTAGTGGCAGCAAAAAAAATATTCATTCACTATCAATATACCAATGAACCGTTTGTATTGAAAGGTCAAAACAAATCGTACCATTACAAAGACTGCTCGTTTCATAAAGGATGGAATGCCTATGCCACCATTAATACCTTCCTTGCCAATGGTGAGGCGGGACAGGCACTTTGTACAACAATAATCCCTGCTGATTACACCCTTCGCTGGTTTTTTGAATCGTGGGTTTACTAAGTGATGAAAGTAAACAAAAAGGGGAAAAGACAACCTCTCTTCCCCCTGCTAACCCATAAAATAGGAACTATTTATAACTTCTCAATGTAATTTACCAGCCACTCGCCTACCTCAGAAGTGGTGTAACTTTTCTCCTCTTTACCCCGTACATCTGCGGTTGTCACTTTTTCGTCCAAGGAAGCCCATACCGCCTGACGAATCACATCAGACTCTTCCTGCAAATTAAAAGCATACTCAAACAGCAAAGCAGCAGATAAAACAGCAGCCAAGGGGTTGGCTATGTTCTTTCCCGCCGCTTGTGGCCACGAACCGTGTATAGGCTCAAAAACCGAAGTATGTAACCCGATGGATGCCGAGGGCAATAACCCCATGGAACCGGTGATGACAGAAGCTTCATCGGTCAAAATATCACCAAACATATTCTCTGTAACAATAACATCGAAAGAGGTGGGCCACTGAATCAAACGCATCGCTACGTTATCTACAAACATATATTCCACTTCAACCTCCGAGTACTCTTTTTCCAACTCTTTAGATACCTCTCTCCATAATCGGGAAGTAGCCAAGATGTTGGCCTTATCTACCACCGTTAGTTTTTTGCGACGGTTCATGGCATATTCAAAAGCCAGACGAACGATGCGTTCTATCTCCTCTCTGCTATACACACACGTGTCATAGGCCACATTCCCGTCTTCACTACGTCCTTGTGGACGACCAAAATAAAGTCCGCCGGTTAACTCGCGGACACATAAAAAATCGGCTCCTTTTACAATTTCAGCCCGTAAAGGAGATTGTTCAATTAAGGAATCAAAAGTAGTGATGGGGCGTAAATTGGCATACAACCCCAAACGCTTACGCATAGCCAGCAACCCCTGTTCCGGCCTGACTTTTGCTGCAGGGTCATTGTCGTATTTAGGATGACCAATGGCACCAAAAAGCACCGCGTCACTATTTTTACAAAGTTGATGAGTCTCTTCCGGGTAAGGATTACCAAGCTGATCAATGGCGGCTGCACCACAAACACCGTATTCAAAAGTCACTTCATGGTTAAATTTATTGGCAACTGCTTGCACCACTGCTCTTGCTACTTCCGTTATTTCAGGACCAATTCCATCGCCGGGAAGTACTGCTATTTTCATGTTCATATCTAACGATTCTTATATTTAATATTCTTTGTTTTTATAAAAAAAGGAAACACTGTAATTTATAATTCTTCTATTAAGTTTAGCATTTTTATGGTGGCCTTGATAGCCGCCTCCGTTTGATCTACATCCAACCCCCGGGTCTTAAAAGATTTTCCTTTGTGTGTCCAGGTAATAACGGTCTGCACAAAAGCATCTGTGCGTCCACCGGGAGGTATGCTCACCACATAATTGGTTAACATAGGAAAACTGCGATTCAGTTTATCTTTGTAAATTCGCCGTATGGAACGCACAAAAGCATCGTATTGCCCATCTCCTGAAGAGCTCTCTTCAAAAACCTCTCCATTGATGGTAATGCTTAACGTGGCAGTAGGACGCAATCCACGTACTAACGTAACATAATAACTATTCAGTTTAACCGAATCATTTTTCACGTCGTGTTTTAAAACATCCGAAATAATGTAAGGCAGGTCTTCCTGCGTAACCAACTCTTTACGATCGCCCAAAGCAATGATGCGTTCGGTTACTTTTCGCATCGACTCTTCCTCCAGCTGTAATCCCAGCTGCTCCAGATTTTTTTGAATGTTCGCCTTTCCCGAGGTCTTACCTAGGGCATACTCCCTGACCCGTCCAAAGCGTTCGGGCAATAACTCATTAAAATAAAGGTTTTTTTTCTGATCGCCATCGGCGTGTACCCCTGCCACCTGAGTAAATACATTTTCACCCACAATGGGCTTGTTGGCCGGAATGGGAATGGAGGAGTAGAGCTCCACCAAACGACTGGCCTCGTTCAACTTGCTTTCCACAATGTTGGTGGTAGCATTGAAGTGATCTTTCAAAATGGCTTGCACACTGGCTAAAGCCGCATTGCCTGCCCGTTCACCCAATCCATTGATGGTTGTATGCAACCCCTTAACCTTACACATCACAGCAGCCAACACATTGCTTACTGCCAAATCATAATCATTATGTGCGTGGAAATCAAAATGCAAGGTGGGATATCGTTTAATCATTTGGCAAATGTAATCTTGCACCTGCAAAGGGTTCAGCACCCCCAGCGTATCGGGCAACATAAATCGTTTGATGGGTGTGTTTTGCAACCCATCCATTAAAAAGCGAACGTAATCCGGTGAATCTTTCATCCCATTGCTCCAATCTTCCAGGTAAATATTTACCCCAACCCCTTTGCCGGTAGCATAGTCCACCACTTGCTTTATGTCCTCTAAATGCTCTTCCGGTGTTTTCTTTAATTGATATGTGCAATGCTTTAAGGAGCCTTTACAGAGTAAGTTTAGCACTCTGCCGCCCGCATTATAAATCCAGTCAACAGAAGCACCTCCATCCACAAAACCCAATACCTCCACCCGGTCTAGCCAACCTTTTTGTCTGGCCCAGTCGGTTATGAGCTGAACCGCTTTCAGCTCTCCCCCGGAGACATGAGCCGATGCCACTTCCACCCGGTCAACTTGAAGATTGTCCAATAAAAACCGGGCAATAATCAACTTTTCGTGCGGAGCAAAAGAAACACCACAAGTTTGCTCTCCATCACGGAGAGTAGTATCCATAAGTTCTATTTTTGTGCGTTCTCCCATTGCAGTATTTTATCTTTATGGGAAAGAAGAAAGTCAAGATCATCCAACCCACTTGCCAAACAATGTTTTTTATATGCGTTTATTTCAAAAAACTCCGATTCGCCGGTTGCTTTATTGGTAATGGTTTGTTCCGGTAGATTCACCTCCACTTCACTGGTTGGATTCTCAGCGATGGACTTGAACAGTCCGGCTAAAAAAGACTCGGAAACCTGAACCGGCAACACAAAGTTATTCAGTGCGTTGTTCCGAAAAATATCGGCAAAGAAACTACTCACCACCACACGAAAGCCATAATCGGCAAGTGCCCAGGCAGCGTGCTCTCTGCTGGAGCCCGAGCCAAAATTCTTACCTGCCACCAATATAACACCCGAGTAGGTGGGGTTATTCAACACAAAATCCACTTTCGGATTTCCCACTTTGTCGTATCGCCAATCTCTGAATAAATTCTCACCAAACCCTTCTCTCGTAGTTGATTTTAAGAAACGAGCCGGAATAATTTGATCGGTATCTACATTTTCCAAAGGAAGAGGCACACAAGAAGAGGTAACTACATCTATTTTTTGTTTCATTTGATTTCAATTTTAAGGGTTAAAGAAAATTACGAGGATCGGTTATTTTTCCTGTCACGGCAGCAGCAGCAGCAACGTAAGGACTAGCTAACAAGGTACGTGCACCCGGGCCTTGACGACCTTCAAAATTCCGGTTTGAAGTAGACACGGCATATTTTCCGGCCGGCACCTTATCGTCATTCATAGCCAAACAAGCGGAGCACCCCGGTTGACGAATGGAGAAACCGGCCTCTTCAATCACTTTGTCCAACCCCTCTTTTTTAATCTGATCCACCACATTCCACGAACCGGGAACTAACCACACCACCACATCATCGGCTTTTTTCTGTCCTTTTACCACCGACGCGAAAGCCCTGAAATCTTCAATTCGTCCATTGGTACACGACCCTAAGAACACGTAATCAATGGGATGATTCAAAATGGGTTGCCCCGCATCAAACCCCATATAGTCCAACGATTTTCTATACGACTCACTTTCCACAACCGGTATGGCTTGTGTAACACCCATTCCCATTCCCGGATTGGTACCGTAAGTAATCATCGGTTCAATTTGTGAAGCATCAATCGTCACCTCTTTATCGAACACCGCACCTTCATCACTTTTCAGCGTTTGCCAATAGGCCAAGGCCTTGTCCCACTCTTCTCCTTTGGGTGCATATGCTGCATTTTTTATGTAGTCAAAAACCACCTCATCCGGTGCAATCATTCCACCTCTGGCTCCCATCTCAATGGATAGGTTGCAAAGGGTTAAACGTCCCTCCATTGTCAGGCTGGTTACCGCTTCACCGGCATATTCAACAAAATAACCGGTTGCTCCGGCCGTGGTTAACTCCGCAATGATGTAAAGAGCCAAATCTTTGGCCGTTACTCCTTTCCCCAACTGTCCCTTAACATTGATGCGCATCGTCTTTGGACGGCTCTGCAACACACACTGTGAAGCCAAAACCATCTCCACTTCGCTGGTTCCTATACCAAAAGCAATGGTACCCATTGCCCCGTGCGTAGAGGTGTGCGAGTCACCACACACCACCGTCATTCCGGGCAGTGTTAACCCATTTTCAGGCCCCACCACGTGTATAATACCGTTTTTAGTATCCATCATACCAAAGTGAGTCAAGCCAAACATCTCTGCATTTTTAGCCAAAGCATCTACCTGTTCTCTGGAAATGGCATCTTGAATGGGAAACTCCTGACCTAAGGTAGGCGTATTATGATCGGGCATACAAACCACTCTTTCAGGACGAAACACCTTCAGCCCTCTGCGTCGCAAACCGTTAAAAGCCTGTGGACTGGTTACCTCGTGACAGTACAACCGGTCAATGTAAAGCTGAGTGGGACCGTCTACCACTTCCTGTACCACGTGGGCATCCCATATTTTATCGAATAATGTTTTCATTTCTTTTCTTTTTATAGTCTTTATCTTTTCTTTTTTCTATCTAAACTGATTGATACAATCAATGTAAGCTTCCACAGAGGCCGCTATAATATCTGTATTGGCTCCAAGCCCATAATACATCTGATTATCGTATTCCACCTGCATATGCACCTTACCCACATCATCACTACCCTTGTTAATGGCCTGAATGGTAAACTCTTTCAAGGTCATTTCTCGCTCAATAATTCGTTTCAAAGCTCTAATGGCAGCATCCACCGGTCCGTTACCCGATGCAGCCGCTTCAAATTTCTCTCCGGAAATATTCAAACCCAGGCTGGCCACGGAACGAACTCCCACACCACTGGTTACCTGTAAATAATCCAACTTAATGTGGTGATGCAAACTCCGGTCTGCTCCGGCCAACAAAAGAACATCATCGTTTGTAATGTCTTTCTTCTTATCCGCCAACACCAGGAACTTATCATATACCTTGTTCAAACGTTCGCCGTCCAACTTCACACCCAAAACATCCAAACGATGTTTCAAGGCTGCTCTTCCACTTCGTGCCGTTAACACAATGGAGCTGTCGTCAATACCCACATCTTTGGGGTCAATAATTTCATACGTCTGTGTACTCTTCAACACGCCGTCTTGATGAATTCCCGACGAGTGAGCAAAGGCATTGCGCCCCACAATGGCTTTATTGGGCTGAACCGGCATATTCATCAAACTAGAAACCATACGACTCATTCCGGCAATTTTCCGGGTATTGATATGGGTATCAATTCCCAAGTTATGACTTTTTAATATCATAACCACTTCTTCCAGGGAAGTATTTCCGGCTCGTTCGCCAATTCCGTTCATGGTAACCTCCACCTGACGTGCTCCGTTTAATATGCCGCTCATGGTATTGGCGGTGGCCATTCCTAAATCGTTATGACAATGGGTAGAAATTATGGCTTTATCAATATTGGAAACGTGCTCTTTCAAGAAACGTATTTTCTCCCCGTACACGTGTGGCAAACAGTAACCTGTTGTGTCTGGAATATTCACCACAGTGGCTCCGGCAGCAATAACTGCTTCCACAACGCGTGCCAGGTATTCATTATCCGTACGCCCTGCATCTTCTGCATAAAACTCCACATCGTCTACAAAACGACGGGCATACTTCACCGCTTTCACAGCACGTTCAATAATCTCCTCCCTATTGGAGTTAAACTTGTATTTAATGTGGCTGTCCGATGTACCTATTCCTGTGTGTATGCGTTTATTCTTGGCATACTTCAACGACTCAACCGCCACATCAATGTCTTTCTCCACAGCACGGGTTAAAGCACAAATGGTGGGCCAGGTAACAGCTTTGGAAATCTCTATGACCGAATTAAAATCACCCGGACTGGATATTGGAAATCCGGCTTCAATAATGTCCACACCCAGTTCTTCCAAAGCCTTGGCTACTTCAATCTTTTCTACTGTGTTCAACTGACAACCGGGTACCTGCTCGCCATCCCTTAACGTTGTATCGAAAATAAATAATTTTTCACTTCCCATCTTTATAACCTTTTTAAGAACAAAAAAAAACCTTTCCCACACATCAGTGAGAAAGGTTCAACTATTTATATTTTAATATTATATCTTTTGGTTTAATTATAATATATTCCTCTCCCACTTAGTTATTCCTAGTAGAATAATAATACAGAGTAAAAGAATATTTATAATAAATTGCACCATTCTGTTGGTTTATACTAATTATAGTACTTTTTATATTGAATAGTCGCAAATATAGGTATTTTAGTTATAAATGCAAATGTTTTTCGGGGAATTTTGAATTATTTATTTTCTAAATCCGGGTCTGCCCCTCTTTCTTCAACCCCAGAGGGAAACTAAAAACCGGAGTTCATTAATCATTCTTCTTGATTTAGAATGAAATAAGTCAACCATTTAGTACACTTAAATACTTAATTTTTAACCCTTTGAAAAAAGATCACCTTATGATTCGTTTTGATGAGTTACTGAAATTTATTAAATATCCTAACCGCTTGTCCACACCAAGCATAAAAACAATAGTTCTGTAGCGTTGTGGTTTTAATTAAAACACCCCTACACAGTTGAAACTGGTGAGGGCAATTTATAAATAGAACTGCTTTTTAATTAGAAAACATTACGGTTTTCTATAAACCTCTATCTCAATAATTTCTTTGTTATTATCTTCACTATAATCAAGGAGAATCTTTTCTTTTTTATCTTCTCTTGTAAATATTATAATGCCAGCATGTTCATCATAAAATGAAAAATTAAAATTAAAATCATATAAAGAGGATAGTCTCATCAAACCACAGTCTAACGAATAGGATAAATACATCAAGTATGGAGCATTCATTTCTAGTGTATTCTCCTTAATTAAATCCAATAGTTTTTCTTTCTCAGAGAAAAGTATTGTTTTCTGAAAAATTAGAGAATTTTTATCCAATATTTTAGAAGACTCTATAAAATTATCTGTATCTACGATTGATAGTAAATCACTTTCTTTAACCTCATAACGTACTAACCTATTAAGTTCTTCTAGGTATTTAGGAAGGTGTTTTTTTCCAAATAATCTCCTTTTCTTTTGTTCTAAATTTTCCATCCCGGATTTTTAAATTTACTGTCCTTTTATTGCGGGCTAACATCCACTTTATCCATATCAACAAGAGTCAGATGATGAACACCTGAGCGAATTAG
>CAZOVL010000102.1:0-8462 GCA_964583185.1 uncultured Bacteroides sp.
AAAAAGAGAGCGACCATGAGAACCTATATTACATATCTTCTTTTATAAAAAAATAACTCCCATCATAAAACTTGAAATGGAACAACATTGAAAACCCATAGGAACAAGTTAACTCATTCGTTAAAAATCATCTATTTTTCACAAATAAACAACATAAAATAATTTATAGTTATCAATTAATCAACTAACAAAAGAAAATCCATTAAAAAAAGTTAGATACATAAACACGAATACCATATTATTGGACAAACCCTCAAAAATCTCATATATTTGAATTGTGTTTTTCATAGTATTAGATTTAAGGTTAAAAAAACTAGAGCAAAGCGTTGTTCTAGTTTTTTTGTTTTAAAACAAAGGAAGCACAAAAAAAGTATTCTTATTTCCTATCTTTGTTATAAATGCAAAGAGAGAATAAAGCAATGGAATTACTTGTATATAAAGCTTCAGCAGGTTCAGGAAAGACTTTCACACTTACTGTGGAATACATAACGAAACTTATTAACGATACACAAGCCTACAGACGCATATTAGCTGTAACCTTTACCAATAAGGCAACAACTGAAATGAAAGAGCGTATTTTAAGTCAACTCTACGGCATCTGGAAAGAAGAAGATGACTCCAAGGCTTATTTCAATGAAGTAAAAAAAAGGATAAACTTTTCCGACGAAGAAATTCGTCAACGTGCTGGTAAAGCTCTCTTTAATATCATCCACGACTACAACTACTTTAGAGTAGAAACCATAGACTCCTTTTTCCAATCTGTAATGCGTAATTTAGCTCGAGAATTAGGATTAAATCTGAATCTAAATGTAGAGCTAAATAATCAGGAGGTGCTAAGTGAATCGGTGGACAGCTTAATTGAAAACTTAAATCCAAATTCTCAAGTTCTCTTCTGGCTTTTGGATTATATCAATGAAAAGATTCTAGAAGAGAGGAACTGGAATGTGTCTCACGAAGTAAAAGCCTTCGGTCGGAACATTTTTGATGAGAAATACATTGAAATGGGTAAGGAGTTGAGGAAAAACATGAAAAACCCTCACTACATTGCCGACTACAGAAAAGAGCTTCAGAAACTTCAAAAAGAGGCTTTGGAACAAATGAAAGGGTTTTATGAACAATTCCATTCCATTCTTGAAGAAAATGGACTGACTGTTAATGACCTATCTTATAAATCGACAGGTATTGCCAGCTACTTTAACAAGCTGAACGATGGTTATCTGCGAGATGATGCTTTTAACGCACGGGCTCAAAATAGTTACGAAAGTGCTGAAGCCTGGTGCAGCAAAAGTTCGCCCCACAAAGAGCTAATTATTTCATTGGCAGCATCGCAACTGCAACCTCTATTACATACCGCTGAGAAATACAGACAACAAAACAATCGGATTGTACAAAGTTGCTATTTATCTTTGGCTCATTTAAATCAATTGCAACTACTAAATTCTATCAGTGAAGAAGTTCAACGACAAAACAGAGAAAACAACCGTTTCTTATTATCTGAAACCAATGCTTTATTACACAACATCATTCAAGAAGACGACTCTTCGTTTGTGTTTGAAAAAATCGGATCAAACATCCAACACGTAATGATTGATGAGTTTCAGGATACCAGCCGTATGCAATGGGCTAACTTTCAGATTTTACTTTTAGAAGGATTATCTCAGGGAAAAGATAGTTTAATTGTAGGTGATGTTAAACAATCCATTTATCGTTGGCGTAATGGAGATTGGTCATTACTAAATAATTTGGGAAAAGATTCTTCATTCCCCTACCCGGTACGAATAGAGACACTAAAAACCAATCGCAGAAGTGAAAGTAATATTATACTCTTTAATAATCTTTTTTTCAGAGGAGCAGTGGGCTATCTCAACGACATTTACAAAGAGGAGTTAAAAAAAGATTGTATAGAGCTTCTGGATGCGTATAAAGATGTGGAACAAGAATCGCCTAAGAAAACAAGGATCGGTTACATAAAAACCTCATTGATTGACACTAAAGAGAGTGAATTTACCTATGAAGAGGAAACCTTATTTCAAATGAAAGAACAGATAGGTCGGCTGGTTGAGAATGGGGTTGCATTAAAAGATATGGCCATATTGGTTCGTAAAAATAAAACAATTCCTCTTATAGCTGACTACTTTCAAAATGAAACGAATTACACCATTGTATCAGACGAGGCTTTTCAACTACGTGCTTCAGTTGCTATTAATTTAATTATTGATGCCATTCAGTATTTATTGAATGCAGAAAACACCATTGTTAAAGCTCAACTCGTAGTGAGCTACCAACACAAAGTAAAGAAAAACAAAATTCCTTTAGAGGCCTTACTGGATAAAGATTCCAATACGCTTATTCCTTCTGAGTTTCTAAATCATATGGAAGAGTTAAAGTTAATGCCACTTTATGAGTTGATTGAACAACTGTTCATACTTTTTGAATTAGATCAATTAACCAACCAAGAGGCCTACTTATTTACTTTTTTCGATTCCGTAAGTCATTATTTAGAGTCACACTCCTCCGATTTGGCTCAATTTATAAATTACTGGGACGAAAGACTCTCAATTCAAACCATTCCTAGTGGTGACATTGATGGTATTCGCATCCTATCAATACATAAGTCCAAAGGACTAGAGTTTCATACCGTATTGATTCCTTTTTGCGACTGGAATTTAGAGGTTGAAACTCGTGTAGGCAATTTGGTGTGGTGTACACCCAATACTCCTCCATTTAATAAATTAAACATTGTGCCTATCAACTACTCAGATCGAATGAACGAATCCATCTACAAAGAAGATTATTTTAATGAACGACTTCATCTATGGATTGACAATCTGAACATCTTATATGTGGCTTTTACCCGTGCCGGAAAAAACCTCATTCTCTGGGGTAAACAAAACAAAAGAAATAGTGTCTCTGAGTTACTCAATGAAACACTTCCTAAGCTACATTTAACAGCCGGACTTTGGAGTGAAGAAGAGCAAATCTTTGAGCTAGGTGAAATTTGTGCTTCAGAAATGAAAAAGGAGGAGAAAACATCGAATAACCCCATAACTCACCCCCGAGCTCCTATTACATTAACCATGCAGTCCATTCCTCCAAGTATTGAATTTAGACAATCCAACCGGTCGGACGACTTCATTCAAGAAGCAGGTGGTGAAACCGAACGCCCTTTACAATTCATTGACAGAGGGCAGCTTTTACATACGTTGTTTTCACAAATCAGAACACTTAGTGACATTGAGCCAGCCATTGAACAACTACTTTTTGAAGGAATCATTGAAAGTCAAGAGGAAGAAAAGGAGATAAGAAAACTAACTAATGAGGCTTTTGCTACCCCACAAGTAAAACAGTGGTTTTCAGAAGACTGGAAAGTTCTTAATGAAGCCTCTATATTATTTCAAACCAAAGGGAAGTTGGAACAACGGCGTCCCGACCGTATTATGATTGGTAAAGATAAAGTGATTATAATAGATTTTAAGTTTGGTCAGCCTTTGAAACGTTACAACAAACAGATGAAAGAATACATCAATCTACTACTAGCTATGGGATATGCTCAGGTTGAAGGATATTTATGGTATGTAATGCATCAAGAAATAGAACAAATACAATAAACTGACAGAATCGAATAGATTAGCGAATATAATTATGAATACATTCTTAGAGATAGTAGCCAACGACATATATCACAAACTAGATAAAGATTTATCCGAGACAGCTGTTATTTTCCCAAATAAAAGAGCCAGCTTATTTTTTAATGAGTACTTGGCTCAACTCAGTAACAGCCCCATCTGGGCACCTGCGTACTTAAGCATTAGCGAGCTTTTTCAACAGCTCTCTCCGTTATCTTTAGGAGATCCCATACGTTTAGTCTGTGAACTTCATAAGGTTTTTATCCATCAAACAGATAGCGAAGAAACATTAAGTGATTTCTACTTTTGGGGAGAATTACTGATTAGTGATTTTGATGATGTAGACAAGAACTTAGTCGATCCGGATCAACTCTTTAGCAATCTAAAAGATTTGAAAGTCTTGATGGATGACTTTGATTTTTTAGACGAAGAACAAAAAAAAGCTATTCAACAATTCTTCAAAACGTTTTCAGCAGAGAAACAGACAGAACTCAAAGATCGTTTCCTTTCACTATGGGAGCAACTGAATTCCATCTACCACGAATTTAAGCAAAACATCAAAGCATTGGGTATTGCTTATGAAGGGATGCTCTATCGCGAGGTTTTGGAGCAATTAGATGTGGAAAACCTACCTTATAAAAAACTGGTATTCGTTGGTTTTAATGTCTTGAACGAAGTAGAAAAGGAGTTATTTCACCGATTAAAAGAGAAAGAAAAGGCTCTTTTTTATTGGGATTACGATGCATTTTACACCCAAAATACACAAGTAAAACAAGAAGCAGGAGAATTTATTCTTCGCAACCTCAAGCTCTTCCCTAATGAACTAAGCAAAGAGTACTTTAACAACTTTAACCTACCTAAAAAAATAAAGTATGTAGCTGCATTTACTGAAAATGAACAAGCACGCTATCTACCTCAATGGATAAATGATAACCTATTGGAAAACGAACGGGAAAATGCTGTTGTTTTGTGCAATGAAGGGTTATTACTCCCCGTGCTTCATTCTATACCTAACAAGGTACAACACTTGAATGTAACTATGGGATTCCCACTCTCTCAAACACCGGTGTACAGTTTTATTTTGGCTATTATTGAATTACAAACGCAAGGTTATAATACAAAAACAGGACGATACCTTTTTCAAGAAGTATTATCTATACTTAATCATCCTTTTACACGAAAAAAGTCAGATTTTGCACATACACTAATTGAGAACTTAACCAATAGTAATCGCTTCTATCCCACTCCCGCCGAACTACAGAAAGATGAATTTCTGCAAGCACTGTTTACACCTATTCAAACACAAATAGAGTTATGCAAACAACTAACTTTCTTAATTAAAGAGGTGGCCGCTCTATATAATGAAGAAGAAGAAGAGAAGTTAGAAGCATTCACTCCTCTCTATAAGGAGTCATTATTCAAAGGATATACCTTAATAAACAGATTACACACACTCATTGAAAGTGGTGAGTTGGATGTAAACCTATCTGTATTTACCAAGCTTACGGAACGGTTGCTTCTGAGTACCAAAATTCCTTTTCACGGAGAACCGGCCATTGGTCTACAAGTAATGGGAGTCTTGGAAACACGTAATCTGGACTTCAAAAACTTGATTATGCTATCGGTTAATGAAGGGCAACTTCCCAAGAAAGGGAGTGAAACTTCTTTCATACCTTATAACTTGCGAAAAGCTTTTGGTATGACTACGCTGGAACATAAAAATGCGGTTTATGCCTACTACTTCTACCGACTTTTACAACGGGCAGAAAATATTACATTAGTATATAATAACACCCGAAACGACCAGAATGAAGGCGAATGGTCTCGTTTTATGCTGCAACTACTCATTGAATTGCCTCAACCCATTGAACAATTCTTCTTAAAAAGCGAACAAAAACCACAGCTCAGTCAGGGTATTACAATTCCCAAAACTCAAACTATTATAGAACGCCTAAACGCGTTATACAATCAATCATTGGGAAATAAGAATACTACATTTCTCTCTCCATCCGCATTAAACACCTATTTAGACTGCCGATTGAAATTCTATTATCGCTATGTAGTGGGTCTAATTCCTCCCAATGAAATCAGTCCTGAAATAGATTCTGCTCTTTTTGGTAGTATTTTTCACGAAGCCTCTGAATTAGTCTATCGTTATTTGTCTCAGCGATCTCCACTCATTACCAAAGAAGAGATTAGCAAGTTAATTAACGAGAAACAAAAAATACGACAATTTGTGGATAAAGCTTTTAAGGATTTACTTTTCCACATTAAGGATACAGAGAAATCAGAATACAATGGAACACAATTAATCAATGCTAGTGTTATTCAGTCGTACATAACGCAGCTATTAAAATACGACAGTCAACACACTCCTTTTGAGTTGATAGATACTGAAAGGTTTATTCAAGGAGAGATTTCAGTACAAACTCCCAACGGAGATATAAAAATTAAAACAGGGGGTTATATTGACCGGATGGATCGTAAAGAGGGCGTCCTACGCATTATAGATTATAAAACAGGTACAGGAAGTAAAATACTAAGAGATCTAGATGATTTATTTGATAGAGATAATGCCAGTCGCCCCAGTCATATTTTCCAAACTTTCTTATACTCAGCGGTATTATGCAACCAACAAAAAGATAAAATTGCACCTGCCATTCTTTATCTAAGAGAAACCACAAGAGACGAATCTCCAATAATACAACTAGGCAAAAATAAAAAGGAACAAATTGAGATTAATAACTTTGCCCTGTTAGCGGATCAATTCAATAAGAAATTACACCAATTGTTAGAAGAAATCTTCGATAATCATACTCCTTTTGATCAAACTGAATTCAGTGAAAAATGCAGCTATTGTGACTATAAGCATCTTTGCCTTAAATAAACAGTCTTTTTGTCAGAAAAAGAAGTTCAAACCAGAAAATTAAAGACTATTTGTCACAAACCAAGTAAAAACCTCGTTGGCATATACTTTGCATTTATATTAATGAGCGATGATGATAAAATCAAGGCTCACAGAATATAAAATGTTCAATTAAAATATAGGAGGTTAAATTATGATGCCAATTAGAAGATCAGAAAGATGGTTACCCAGTATTTTCAACGATTTCTTTGATACCAACTGGATGGAAAGAGCAAACGCTACAGCACCTGCTATTAACGTTTTTGAAAGTGAAAATAGTTATAAAGTTGAAGTAGCTGCTCCCGGCTTAACGAAAGAAGACTTTAATATAAAAATAGATGAAACCAACAATTTGGTAATCTCTATGGAAAAAAGCCAAAAGGAAGAAAAAAAGGAAGAAGGAAGCTATTTACGCAGAGAGTTTTCTTACTCCAAATTTGAGCAAAGAATTATACTTCCCGATAACATCAATCATGAAAGTATTAGTGCACAAGTTGAAAACGGAGTGTTATTGATTGAAATACCCAAAATCACAGAAGAAGAGGCTCAAAAAAACGAGAAATTAATTGAGATTAAGTAACAAATCTTTTTAAGTAAAGAGAAAAGCGTCACTTAATATAAAGGTGACGCTTTTTTTACATCATAAAACACCTAGTTACAACACGAAACAATAGAAACCCAACTTATTTGGCAAGTATATTGACATTTAGAGTGAAAAATTAAAAAAAAACAATATATTTAGAATACAACTTCCTGAAAACTTAACTCTTTATAAAAAATGAATAAAGTTTTACAGTAACAGTTGATAGTAAACATTAAATAATTAAACAATGAAATCAGTTTTTTATAAAGCAGACACTAGAGGTCATGCAAACCACGGTTGGTTACTTAGCAAACACACATTTAGTTTTGCCAATTACTTTAACAGAGAGAGAATGAACTTTGGTTTATTGAGAGTTGTAAACGACGATAGAGTAGCTGGAGGAGAGGGTTTTGGAACTCACCCACACGATAATATGGAGATAGTTTCCATCCCTTTAAATGGCGACTTGGAACACATGGACAGTATGGGTAACCGTTTCATCATCCGTTCGGGCGAGGTTCAGGTGATGAGTGCAGGAACAGGAATTACCCACAGTGAATACAACGCTAATGAATTTAAGCCGGTTGAGTTCTTCCAAATTTGGGTATTCCCTAGAGAAAAAGGACTGAAACCCAGATATGAGCAAAAAGAATTTGACTTCAACGAAAACAGAAATCAGCTAACAACAGTTGTATCTCCCGACAGTGTAGATGGTAGCCTATGGGTTTATCAAGATGTTTGGTTCAACATTGGACTATTTGACAAAGACAAATCTACTAACTACAAAGTAAGGAAAGAAGGGAATGGAACTTTCATTATGGCTATAGAGGGAGAGTTTGAAATAAATGGAGAGAAACTGGAAAGACGTGATGCCATAGGTATATGGGAAAACGATGCGGTTGATATTAAAGCTTTAACTGATGATGCTAAGTTATTAATCATTGATGTTCCTATGGATTTTGAATAATTGAATTCATTTATGTTATATAGAAATAGGCTGTTCTTAAGAACAGCCTATTTTTATGTTTTATTTTTCTAAATGGATGAAAGTTAATGACACATACAGATGGAGTACATAGAAACATATTTAGAAAACACTTATGCTTTACCTGCTAATATATAAGTCAAAATTATTAATCCGATAAAAGCGCCAAAGATAAATCCGTATGCAAAAAAAAGTCTAAGAGGTGTTTTCATATTCATTTTCTTTTTACTGTTTTTATTCCATCATTCCATTCTGTATAAAGAAATAAAAAAAGAATTAACAATCTAATTTTCTTTAAGATTTTCACTAAAAGTAAATTATAATAATTTTAGGTCTAAGACCCAATGCCCCTCGGTCTAGGAC
>CAZOVL010000103.1:0-8355 GCA_964583185.1 uncultured Bacteroides sp.
TTTCCCTCCATGAACTTTTCTAGCTTTTCCAGGTCTTTAACAGAATAGAAGGTCAAACATTTACCTTCTCCTCCATCACGTCCTGCACGTCCTGTTTCTTGATAATATCCCTCTAAACTCTTAGGAATATCATAATGAATAACAAAACGCACGTCGGGTTTATCAATGCCCATTCCAAAAGCTATGGTAGCAACAATAACAGTTACGCGTTCCATTAAAAAATCGTCTTGATTTCTAGAGCGTGTAGCAGAATCCATACCTGCGTGGTAGGCTTTTGCGTTAATGTTGTTTGCTTGCAGTATTTCTGCTAGTTCTTCTACTTTTTTACGACTCAGGCAATAAATTATACCTGATTTTTTAGGGTTATTTAATATGAATTTAATTATGTCTTTATCAACATTGCTTGTCTTTGGACGAATCTCATAATATAAATTAGGACGATTAAAAGAAGATTTAAAGACCTTAGATTCAATGATGTCCAAATTCTTCTGTATATCGTGTTGTACTTTAGGTGTAGCCGTAGCTGTAAGTGCAATAATAGGCGATCTGCCTATTTCTTCCACAATGAATCGTATGTTACGATACTCCGGTCTAAAGTCGTGTCCCCATTCAGAGATGCAATGAGCCTCATCAATGGCGTAAAAGGATATTTTTATTGATTTTAGAAACTCAACGTTTTCTCCTTTGGTAAGAGATTCGGGAGCCACATAGAGTAGCTTGGTTTTGTGATTCAGTAAATCAGACTTAACTCTTTCAATTTCACCTTTATTTAAGGAAGAGTTGATGTAGTGAGCAACACCATCTTCTTCACTAAAACTTCTCATTGCATCTACTTGATTTTTCATCAATGCAATAAGTGGCGAAACAACAATAGCAGTACCTTCCATCAACAACGAAGGAAGTTGATAGCATAGGGATTTACCCCCACCTGTAGGCATCAACACAAAGGTGTCATTACCATTCAATAAATTTTTAATAATAGCTTCCTGATCTCCTTTGAAACTATCAAAACCAAAATGCTTCTTTAGTTGATCGGTTAAATTTATCTTTTCTGCCATTGTTTCATAAAATATGTTCTAATTGAGCTGTAAAAAGGGTACTTAAGCACCCTTTTTTAGATTCACTCCATAACAAAGTTATAAACAAGTTGAATAAAAACAAGTTTTATATAACTTATTATTAGTAAAATATTAAGTTACAAATAAGAGTTAGATTTTCAATGCTAGTGCATTCGTCTTTTCCAATTGCTTTTTGGCGTAATCTAATGTTACACGATACTCCTTCTTGTTTTTAGAGGGTAGTTCAAACATAACATTATTCATAATGGCCTCCATTATTGATCGAAGACCTCGTGCACCTAGTTTATATTCAATCGCTTTATCTACTACAAAATCAAGAACATTTTCATTAAACGTTAGATTAATGTGATCCATTGCAAAAAGTTTAATGTATTGTTTGATCATTGAGTTTTTAGGTTCAGTTAATATGGCACGCAATGTTTTTTTGTTTAAAGGTTCTAAATAGGTTAGAACAGGTAAGCGTCCAATAATCTCAGGGATGAGTCCAAACGTTTTTAAGTCTTGAGGTGCAACATATTGGAGCATATTATTTTTGTCTAACTGAACACTTTCTTTTGCTGCAGCATATCCCACCACATTGGTGTTAAGTCGTTGAGCAATAACTTTCTCAATACCATCGAATGCTCCTCCGCAAATAAACAGTATGTTTTTTGTGTTTACAGCAACTAGTTCTTGTTCCGGGTGCTTTCTACCTCCTTTAGGAGGAACATTTACTATGGAGCCTTCTAATAGTTTAAGTAATCCTTGTTGAACTCCCTCGCCACTTACATCTCGGGTAATGGATGGATTATCGCCTTTGCGTGCTATTTTGTCTATCTCATCTACAAAGACAATACCTCTTTCTGCCTCATCCACATTATAGTCTGCAACCTGTAAAAGTCGAGTCAGTATGCTTTCTATATCTTCACCTACATAACCTGCCTGCGTTAAAACCGTGGCATCTACAATGGTGAAAGGTACTTTTAGCATCTTAGCGATGGTTCGAGCTAATAATGTTTTTCCTGTACCGGTACTACCTACCATTATGATGTTTGATTTTTCAATTTCAACATCATCTTCTCCTTCTGTTGATTCTTGAAGTAATCGTTTGTAGTGATTATATACCGATACGGCTAAAAAGCGTTTTGCATCATCTTGTCCTATGACATACTGATCTAAAAAGTTTTTTATGTCAATTGGTTTGGGAAGTTCTTCTAGGTCTAATGCGTGTTCTTTTTTAGGTTTTGCTATATCTAGAGCCTCTTGAGTTATATTGTAGGCTTGTACAGCACAAGTATCACATATGTATCCGTTGAGACCCGAAATAAGAAAGTCTACTTCGTTTTCGGGTCTTCCACAAAAAGAACATCTGTCTTTGTTTTTATTCTTTGGTGTGGTCATTTTTTGTTTTTAATCAAAACCTCATCCACCATTCCATAGTTTTTTGCCTCATCGGAAGTCATCCAATAGTCTCTATCCGAGTCAGCCCATACCTTATCAAAAGGTTGTCCTGAGTGGTTGGAAATAATGGTATAAAGCTCTTCTTTTACTTTTTGTATTTCACGAGCAGTAATTTCGATGTCTGATGCTTGACCTTGTACACCTCCTAATGGCTGATGAATCATAACTCTGGAGTGTTTAAGAGCAAATCTTTTTTTCTCAGTTCCTGCAGTTAGTAAAACAGAAGCCATTGATGCAGCCATACCTGTACAGATGGTTGAAACATCGCAAGAAATGAATTGCATAGTGTCATAAATACCTAAGCCTGCGTACACTGATCCCCCGGGAGAGTTGATATAGATTGATATATCTTTCTCACTATCAACTGAGTCCAAGTATAAAAGTTGGGCTTGTAATGTATTTGCTGTATAGTCGTTTATTGGAGTTCCTAAAAAGATAATACGATCCATCATTAGACGAGAGAAAACATCCAATTGAGTAACGTTTAATTGTCTTTCTTCTAATATGTATGGATTCATATATCCTCCATTTTGTGATTTAATGACATCATCAAGAACAAAACCATTCATACCTAAATGTTTTGTTGCATATTTTCTAAAATCATTCATCATATCCATTGCCTAATTTTTTATTGATTATACACAAAGAAACAAAAAAGAACTTTCAGATAAAAACAGAGGCTTTTATTTTTTATAAAAGCCTCTGTTTTTTATTATGTAATGAGTTGAGGTTTTATGTTAACTAATTATTTCAATAAATCCTGAAACTCTTCAGAGGAAACTTTTTTCTCATTTAATGTAACCACTTCTTTCATTGCAGCTGTAAGCTTCTCATTGATTGCTCTTGTGATTAACATATTTGCTGTTTTTTCGTCTTGTAGCATTCTTTGAGCAAAGTTTTCTAGCATATCATCCGGTAGATTCATAGCACCATATTGCATCATTTGCAAACGAGCCATTGACTTAGCCATATCCTGAATGTCACTATCTTCAACTTTCACTTCATATTTCTTCACTAACTCTTCTTCAATTAAGTGAAGAGTCAAGTCTTCAAGCGATTTTTTGAAATCTTCTTCAGAAAGCTCTTCTTTTTGTTCTTGTTTGAACATACGCTTTAATAACTCGTTAGGATATTCCACATCTCCTGCTTTTTCAAGGAAGAGTTGGTGTAGGTCTTTTTGAAGTTTAAAGTCCGCTTCCTGAGTAAAGTTTTGAGCAATTTGTTCTCTGATTTTTTCTTTGAATTCTTCTGCTGTAGAAACAGTCCCTTCACCCAAAATTTTATCGAATAATTCTTGGTTCAGCTCTCCATTAACAAAGCGTTGAATTTCTGAAATTTGGAAACTAAAGTCCGATGAAATAACATCCCCTTCTTCGTTCTCTTCTAATTTCAAAAGAGAAGCAATTTCTGCTTTATTACCTTCAAAAGCTTTGTTTGGGTTAAAGATAAGAACATCGTTTACCTTAGCGTCAGCAAAAATAGCTTTTTGTTCATCATCTTTCATAACAGAAGGCATCATAATGGTCTCCTCAACAGTGATTCCACCTTCCTTTAAATTGCCTTTATCATCTAGCTCTGCCATATGGCCTTTAAGCATATCTTTTTCCTCAAAAGAGTCAACTGTTTGATATTCTCCGGTGTAGCTTCTGTAATAATCTACTTGTTTGTCAAGTAAATCATCCGTAACTTCAATGGTGTAATAGTCCACTTGGTCTTCTTTGGATAAATCTACATTAATTTCCGGAGCAATGGCTAAGTCGAAAATGAAGTCGAACTCTTCCATTGTTTCAAAATTTAATTCAGCCTGTTTTTCTTCATTAGGTAATGGATTTCCAATTACTCTAATATCGTTTTCTTGAATATAGTTGTATATCCCGTCGGATAATAATTTATTTACTTCTTCAACTAATACAGCAATACCATGTTGTTTCTTGATAAGTCCCATAGGTACTTTACCTTTTCTAAAACCGGGAATATTAGCGTTTTTACGAAAATCTTTTAATGTGTTTTCTACCTTTTCCTGATAATCGTTCTTCTCAATGGTCACAGTAAGTAAACCATTTACTTTGTCTTTTTTTTCTAAAGAAACTTTCATTTATGACAACTATTTATTTGATTTATAATTCTTTGCAAATAGGACGCAAAATTAATGCTATTCTTTCAATATTTCAAAAACTATGCCTTATTTTAATGTCTATAATGCGAAGCTTTTGATTAATTGTGATAATTCCAGAGGAATTTTATCGATTCAGGGTTTGTTTCTCGGTTTTTCACCATCCTTAAATTTATAATTTAATAGTAAAAGATTTATTTCTTTTTGGTGATTGTTAGGTTAAGTTTAGAAACCTTTGGTTAAGAATAACTCTTCAGATATCTCTATCTATTTATTCGTATCTTACTTTTATCTATAGGTTTGAACAAGTTCGTTTTTATTCTTTATTGGATTCCAATTGTCTTTTCCTTTCAGTACATTTTCTAGGTCATATTTTCCAATTTTTTTTAGTTGAGAAGAAAAGTTTGCTCGTCTTTTGGTTTCAGCACCCGGTCCCTGGTTTTTGTATTCTGCATAAAATATTGTTTTTTCAACTTCGGGTTTGTTCCAGTTGTGCCATCCCTTAGGATTGATGTGTTCACCCAAGTGACATTGAATGAAAACAGCTTGCGCATAAGGCCGCCAAGGTCTGGATAAGTAAACATCGTTAACTCCATTGGCAGCAGTCAGCTTACAGTTGTAGAATACATAACCAAAATCTTCTCCTTGGTCGGTTGATGGTGCAGTAACGTATCCGTTTCCTTTGCTGTGAATGGTGCATTGATTAAAGACAGCAGTTGACCATCCAAAGATGAAGTCTACCGTACCTTCAATGTAACAATTGAGGAAATATTGGCGAACGTGACTACCGTAGGTATATAGTGTATCTTGAAATCCTAAGAAGCTACAGTTATTAAAAAAGACTCTGTCCGCATCAATAAAGCATGCAACAGCCTGACCCATTGGTCCGGAAGAGTTTTCAAAAATTAGATTCTCTGCATAAAAATCATCAGCCGTTATATAGCAGCTAGCAGAACCGGATGTCCCTTTCTCTTCGCCAAAAATATTCTTTTTCGATGCATAATCATTATAAGTCAGTTTGGTTCCTTTTTCACCAATTAAAGAGAGGTTAATTTTGCTTTTGGGAACTATTACTTTCTCCACATAGGTACCTTTACGGATAAAAATGGTAGTTCTTTTGTTTTTTCTGAAGTCAGGAACGGCATTTATTGCCTCTTGAATCGAGAAAAAATCACCGCTACCATCTTTAGCTACCACAAAGTCGTAATATACCACGTAGGGAGCTAAAGCCGGAACTACCTTTTTAATTTCATCCACCATCAGTTTGGCAATTATACGTGCACCATATATGTTTAAGTGTGTGTTGTCAATTAAACCTTTGGGATGTCTTAAGTTTGTTCCCGGTTCAATCCACATAAACAACTCTTTCGATTTTTCGGTACCTAATGACTGTATCAAGTTGTGAGTAAGTTTATTTGCGTCTACGAAAGGAACATTTAGTTTTTGTGCAACATTTTTAGGCGCGATAATATATTCTCCGTGTGTATCGTATAAGGTATCACCCTCACGTTTCAGTGAATCCGGTTTATCCTTATCGATAGGATTAAAAAAGTTACGTCTAACTATGGAATTGAATAGTATAGGGATTGCACCTTTGGAGCGAGTCTCATCTACAAACTTTTTTAGGTTTGCATCAAAAGACCCTCCAGGGACGGTATGTCTTTGAGAATCTGTTTTTTCGTCATTGTGCCCAAACTGTATAAAAACATAATCTCCTTTTTTCAGTTTCTTAAAAATAACATCCCATCGCCCTTCGTCAATAAAACTTTTAGAGCTACGTCCATTTTGAGCGTGATTATCTATTTTAATAGAAGGGGTAAAGAAACTACTAAGCATTTGTGCCCAGCCTCTTTCTTGGTTGTCATTACTGAGACTTTTGTTAGCCATTGTTGAATCACCAATGGTATAGATGGTTATTGTATCTTCATTTGTCTTATCAATAGTAAAAGAGAGCAAGATCAAAGGAAGAATAACAACTGTAAGTAATAAGTAATGGTTAAATGGATTTTTAGTCATATTATAATAAGTATTGATTTTCCTGCGTTTTATCTAGAACTTCAAATGAAAATGTCTTTTTTCTCTAATTTTAAAAGAAGGAAATAAGAATTATCATCAAAAATAAAGATTCTTTTTTATTAAAGAGTTTTTATTAAGTATTTAGTCTGCACTTGATGATTTGGTTTGTGCTTTTTTAACTCATTCAAGTTCTTGGTTTTTTTCTATTAATGTATGTTTATAACTCACAAAACCTTAGTGTGAAATCATTAAAACTTATATGGAAATCCTCATTCTTTTCTTTTTGATTCTTTTAAATGGATTATTCTCTATGTCTGAAGTGGCTGTTATTTCTGCACGGAAATCGAGTTTGAAATACGATGCTTTAAAAGGGAACAAATTGGCACTAGATGCTCTTGGTTTAACCGAAAATATGGATCAATTTCTATCTACAGTGCAAGTAGGAATAACTTTGATAGGAATACTTACCGGTATTTATTCCGGAGATGTACTGGCCTCAAAGTTTACCCCTTTATTAGTAAAGTGTGGTTTATCGTATGGTTTGGCTTATTCTGTATCTCAAGTTTTTATTGTGATTGTGGTAACCTATTTAACCATTCTCTTGGGAGAGCTTATACCTAAAAGAATAGGTATGGGCAGTGCTGAAAAAGTAGCTAAACTAATAGCTAAACCTATGTGTGTTTTTACTCGATTGACCTATCCTTTTGTTTGGGTCTTATCAAAAAGTACCGCTATAATGTATTCATTATTTAGACTTTCAAGTGGTAAAACAAAAATAACAGAAGAGGAAATTAAAGCCATCATTGAAGAGGGAAAAGAGGATGGTGAGGTTCAGCCAGTTGAACAAGAAATTGTGGAGCGTGTATTTACCTTGGGTGATCGTGAGTTGAAATCGGTAATGACTCCAAAAGGTGAGATTGTTGCTTTAGATGTAAGATTGACCAAAGAGGAATTAAAGAAAGCCATTAAGCTTAATGCTTTTAATAAATATCCTGTCATTGATGGCTCTTTAGACCAGCCTGTGGGAATAATCTATCTTTATGATTTGTTTTTGGCTTTTGATGAAGATGAGTTTGTATTGGAAAATATTGTCAGACAAGCCCCTTGTTTTTATGAGAGTATGGATGTCTATTTGGCTTTGGACCGAATGAAACGGGAATCTATATCTTTTGCTTTTGTTATTGATGATTTAGGTTTGATAATAGGTTTGGTTACATTAAAGGATATTATGGAGGCTTTGGTTGGTGAGTTTCCAAGCTTAAAAGAAAAACCAAAAATACTCAAATTGAAAGAAGAAAGTTTTTTGATTGAGGGGCAGTGTTCCTTTTATGTCTTCTTGGATTTTTTCCAAATGGGTGCTCTTTACTCGGAATATCCATATCAAACTTTAAGTGGTTTAATATTAGATGAGCTGAAAAGTATTCCTAAGAAAGGAGACCGACTGCAATGGTTCAATTTTTCTTTGGAAATAGTTGAAATGGATGGGGTACGTATAGACAAAGTTTTAGTTACTCAGTTGGCTATTTAGTTTTTTCATGCTTTAAATACTACCTTTTGATTGTTTAGGGTTGAAAAGGTAATAAATATTCAAGAGATGAAAATTATTGTAAAAACGATCGGCTACTACAACACTACCTTTAACCAAAGGAATGTCATAAGCTCCTTTGTTATCAGCTGTTTTACCATCAGTAACATTTATATAAACAG
>CAZOVL010000104.1:0-8284 GCA_964583185.1 uncultured Bacteroides sp.
ATTGGTCATTGTATTTCACTTTTACATCATTGACAAACTTGCGGATAGTTTGTTCCTCATCCTTTTTACAAATCATAAGGATATCTCCATCTTGGGTAACAATGTATCCATCAAGTCCATCTATTACAGCAAGCTTACCTTTTGGTAAAGAAATTATATTGTTGTTACTGTTATAAATTACTGTTTCACCATCTATGACTACATTTCCCGATTCATCCTTAGGAGATAAATCATATAGTGACCCCCATGTTCCTAAGTCAGACCATCCAAATTCGCCTAACATAACGTAAACATTATCGGCCTTTTCCATTAATCCAAAGTCGATGGATATATTGGGGCATAAGGGAAAAGCTTCATTGATGAAACTTTGTTCTTCATTTGTATTGTATTTATCGCTTTTTAGTTTAATCGCGATATCAGGAAGGTGTTTATTAAGTGCTTTTTTTATGGATTGTACATTCCATAAAAAAAGACCGGAGTTCCAGTAAAACTCACCGCTTTCAACGAAAACTTTTGCCAGTTCCAGTTCCGGTTTTTCGGTAAATGTTTTTACTTTATACAGAGATTCAGAAATTTTATCTTCTACTTGAATATAGCCATAGCCTGTTTCCGGACGATTGGGTTTAATGCCAAGAGTTAATAGGTGATCGTTTTCAGAAACAAATTCTAACCCTTTGCGAAGAACCTCTAAGAAGTTTTCCTCATTTAAGATTAGATGATCAGAAGGTGCAACCACAATATTAGCGTTGGGATTTTGTGCAATAATATGATAGGAAGACCAAGCAATACAAGGAGCTGTATTTCTGCGTGTGGGTTCCAATAATATTTGCGAGGGTGCCAATTCAGGTAATTGCTCTTTAACTAAACTGTTGTATTTGGCATTTGTAACAATAATAATGTTTTCAACCGGAATTATTCTTTTGAATCGGTCAAAGGTTTGTTGCAATAAAGAACGGCCTGTTCCAAAAAAATCAAGAAACTGTTTCGGTCTTGACGTACGACTAATAGGCCAAAAGCGGCTACCGATTCCTCCACTCATGATTACACAGTAGTTATTGTTTCTGTCCATGGCTTTCTTGTTTAGTTTATTTGCTACAAAAGTACAACTATTTTGCAGAATGCTAAAGATATTAGTGGTTTGATATATTTAATTAATACTAATACGTATCTTTGATATATAGTATAGCAAAAAGATAGATGTCAAAAGTTTACCAGTATGAGGGTTGTATTAATTGAGTTGTTTAACTATCACAGTGAGTGCTTATTTTCACAAGTTTCTTTTTTGAAAGACGCTAAAGTTGATGTTACCCTTGTTGTAAATAAAAAACTCGAGAATATTGTTAATGAGCTAAACTTAGGTGTTGATTTAATTACTTATGATTTTAAGAAGATTAGGTCTCTTTTGAAGTTGCGTAGTTTTATCTTAAAAAATAAAACAGATGTTGTTATATTAAACACAATACAAGGTAGTACGGCCTTGAAATTCAGTTTTTTACCTTTTCCAAAACAAATAAAAATTTTAGGCATATTACACGATACTTCTAAACTAGAAACCAGTTTGGGTCAAAAGATTATTGCTACTAGATTCAATCGTTTTTATACTTTAGGTAAATATGTTCAAGTCATAAATGTTAAGAGAGAAAAATACAATACAACTTATTTCAATCCTTGTTATTTTAGCGATTATAAAATAGAAGACGTAAATAAAGGGAATAATATTTTGATTACAATACCCGGAAGTATCTCCTTTAAAAGGAGAAGTTATGATGTTATGATAGAGTTAGCTAAAAATAGGAGGCTAGCAGAAAATGTGAAGTTTGTGTTGTTGGGAAATATAAAAAAAGAAGATGGCCCTCAGTTTCTAGATATAATAGTCCGGGAAGGACTTGAGCATCGGTTTATCGTTTTCGATCAATTTATTCCAGGAAGTTTATTTTACTCTTATCTGAGTCAGTCAGATTATTTATTACCTCTTATCCATCCGGAAACTCCTGCAGCCAAGCAATATACAAAGAACAAAATATCCGGCATATTTCCTCTTTCACAAGCTTTTGGAAAAACAATGCTTTGTCACAGGATGTTTGATGCGGTTGAAGATTTTGAATATCCTAAGTGCTTTTACAATAGTGTAGATGAGTGCGTTTCTTTAATAACAGATTCAAAGAAAGACTCAACCTTTGTTTTGCCTAACTATGAAGAAGATAAAGCGAGGTATTTAAGTTTGATTGATTAAGTTATACGATTTAGCACTCAGTACTTCCCCTTTTAGCCGAATTAATCTTGTTTTTTAGATTCTATGGGTAGTTGAATGCCATAGGTAGTGAATTTCCTACGTTCTTTACGAGTCTCTTTTCTTATTTTGTAATTTCGATTCCAATCCTCTTCTGTTACATAGCCTCGTTTATGTTCTAAGTGAATACAAATAGCAGAATATCTAATTTGTTTACTCTTAATTCCATTGTTAAATAAACGTTCACCTAGCTCTCTATCTTCACCTCCATACTTCATTCGTTCGTCAAAACCCCTCACCAATAGGATGTCTTCTTTCCAACCTGATGAGTTATGCCCATTCCACGATGCATTGGTTGGAGTTATAGAGTTCATTAATGCAATTTGTTTTGGGTTCTTTAGGCTTAATTTCAAGTCTTTGAGTCTTCTTCGTTCTTGCCCTATGCTTCTTAAATAAGGGATAGAGAAGCATTGTTGACTTTGTATCTCTTCTAGGGTGATTTTATGGGACACATCCATATTGAGTCTGTACATACCGCCCGATAGAAAGTAACCGGGTTCGTGAAAGTCAATGTGTGTTTGTAAAAAATCGGCTCTAGGAATGCAGTCACCATCACTAAAAACCAGATAGGTACCCGAAGAATTAAGTATTGCCTTATTTAGTATGGTGCACTTTCTAAATCCATCGTCAGGGTGCCAAACGTGTTTGATGGGATAGGACACCTTGCTTTTTAGTTGCTCAATTAAAAGTTCTGTTTCTTTACCGGAACCATCGTCAGCAATAATCAGTTCAAAGTTTTTATAGGTTTGAATGTCATACCCATAAAGCACTTTTTCCAACCATTTAGGTTGATTGTAGGTTGATATAATGACAGATAAATACATAGTTGTTATAAAGATAGTAAAAAATAGGAAGTAGAACTGTCAAATAGTCAAAACTATTAGATGACTTCTATGTTATGCTTTTTACAATATTCCAATGCAACATCTTTCAATTTGAACTTCTGTATTTTTCCACTACCTGTCATTGGGAATTCATCCAAAAAGAAAACGTGTTTCGGTATTTTGTATCGTGCTATTTTATTTTTGCAGAAGTCGCGAACATCTATTTCATCTAGTTTAGCTCCCTCTTCTAAAATAATAAAAGCACCTACCACTTCACCGTATCGTTTAGATGGAATTCCGGCTACCTGAACATCTTTTATGCCTTTTAACTGGTATAAATACTCTTCTATTTCTCGTGGATAGATATTTTCACCTCCACGAATAATCATATCTTTAATTCGACCTGTAATTACAAAGTTTCCGTTTTCATCTTTTACACCTAAATCACCGGTGTGAAGAAAACCATTTTTATCAATTACCTCGTTGGTTGCTTCGGGCGATTTGTAGTACCCTTTCATTGTGTTGTAACCTCTATTACAAAGTTCACCTTGTACACCTATAGGGCATTCCTCTCCTGTATCCGGATCAATCACTTTTACTTCAGTAAATTCAAATTCTCTTCCTACGGTTTGGTTACGTACTTCAAAAGAGTCATCAATACGGCTGGCGGTCATTCCCGGAGAAGCCTCGGTTAAACCATATACACTGGTTACTTTGAGGTACATTTTCTCTTCCACTCTTTTAATTAATTCCACGGGACAGAGTGCCCCGGCCATAATTCCGGTTCGTAAGCTGGTTAGGTCGAATAGCTCGAACATTGGATGATTTAGTTCTGCAATAAACATTGTGGGTACTCCGTATAGTGCAGTGCATCTTTCTTTATGTATGGAGGCCAATACCAGTAGAGGATTGAAGCGTTCAATCATAACCTGTGTGCATCCGTGAGTTAGGCAATTCATGGTAGCTAGCACCACACCAAAGCAGTGAAATAGTGGAACACAACAACAAAGCTTATCGTCAGCTGTGAAATTCATGTGCTCGCCTGTTAAATAACCGTTATTGGTGATGTTGTGATGAGTCAACATTACTCCTTTAGGAAATCCTGTAGTTCCCGAGGTGTATTGCATATTAACTACGTCGTGACAGTTCACCTGACTTTTCATCTGATTGAACTTATCGTCGTTGATGTTGCTTCCAAGCAGCAAAAGTTCTGCTGTGGTGTACATCCCTCTTTGTTTTTCTTGTCCAATGTAAACGATGTTTTTCATCAAAGGAAATTCTTTGCTTTGAAGTTGTCCTCGCTCACAAGTTTTCAGCTCAGGGAGCATTGTGTTTACCATTCCAATAAAATCACCATCCCGGTCACCGTCAATAATACACAAAGTATGCATATCGGAGTGTTTGCAAAGGTACTCTAGTTCCGCTTGCTTGTAGTTGGTATTTACGGTAACACATACGGCTCCAATTTTTGCACAAGCATAAAGAATGGTCAACCAATCGGGAACGTTTGTAGCCCATATGCCTACTTTGGAATCTCTTTCCACACCAATGGCTATTAATCCTTTAGCCATTTCATCCACACGTTGGTTAAATGTTTTCCAAGTAAAGCGTAAGTTACGATCGGAGTATACCACATACTCCTTGTCTGGTGTTTTTTCGGCCCAATATTCAAGCCAGTCACCTATTGTTTTATCAAATAGTTGCATTTTGTTTTCTGTAAGTATAGCTAATCGTATTTGGGTACTTCTCTTAATTTAAAGAGGAGTATATACAACGGCTAAAATTTTGGCAGGATTACCCTCAAAAGAGTGTACGTGATGAGGAACGATGGAGTCATAATAGATGCTGTCTCCCTCTTCCAGGATAAAGTTTTTCTTTCCATAGCTAATTTCAATAGAACCTTCAATAACAATAATGAACTCCTCTCCTTCGTGAGACGATAGAATAAAGTCCACTTGTTCACCATTGGTTGGCTCAATGGTAATCATAAAAGGTTCCATATGACGATTTGCTTTGGAACGAGATAAAGATTGGTAATGCATATGACGTCGTGAGTTCACTGCATTGTTTGAAAAACTGATAGTTTCTTTGGCTTCTTCTTTTTTTCTGCAAATAACAGGACCATCTTCCGATTGGTCATCTAGGAAAGTGCCTATGCGGGTTCCCAGTGCCTTGGCTATTTTAATAAGTGGAGCTAAAGAGGGGATGTCTGTATTGTTTTCAATACGTTCAATCTGCTCAATGGCCAAACCTGTTCTTTCTGCAAGATCTGCTATAGATAGACTTTGTTCTTCTCTAAAAGCTTTTATTTTTTCTCCAACAAACTTATTTGTGTCCATTTATTTTCTGTTAAGTGAAAGATTTTTATTTTAAAGATAAGAAACTATAATGTTCTGGTAGCAAAAAGGCCTCTTAATTTGTTTTAAGAAGCCTTTTTATTACTAATAACCCAAAATCAAAAGGCAAAATTACCTTCTGAGGTTTAGAGATTTTACAATGGCACGATATCTTTCAATATCATTGCGTTTTAGGTAGTCTAGCAAGCTACGACGTTTACCTACTAATTTTGTAATTGCTCTTTCAGTACTATAATCTTTTTTGTTGAGCTTCATGTGCTCAGTTAAACGAGAAATACGGTATGAAAACAATGCTATCTGCGCTTCAGGTGAGCCAGTATCAGTGTTGGACTTTCCGTATTGCTCAAAGATTTCTTTTTTCTTTTCTGAATCTAAATACATACTTTTTCAGATTTTTATAAAATATAATATATTCAATGAGGTTGCAAAGTTAAATAATATTATTTAGATAACAACTTTATTGCTGTATTTTTTTAATGATAATCAGCACATTATCCCCTCTTTTTACTAACTTTGTCCCGTAAAAACAAAATACATATAACTTACAATGCAAAATATTAGAAACATTGCAATTATCGCCCACGTGGATCATGGGAAAACAACAATTGTTGATAAGATGCTTCAGACGGGAAATTTATCTCGTGAAAATGAAGCTAGTGAAGGTTTGATTTTAGACAATAATGATTTGGAAAGAGAACGAGGTATAACGATACTCTCCAAAAATGTTTCTATTACTTACAAAGACACAAAGATAAATATTATAGATACTCCAGGGCATAGTGACTTTGGTGGAGAGGTTGAACGCGTGTTGAATATGGCCGACGGCTGTTTGCTTTTGGTTGATGCTTTTGAGGGACCAATGCCTCAAACCCGCTTTGTGCTTCAAAAAGCACTTGAAATGGGTTTAAAGCCCATTGTTGTAGTTAATAAGGTGGATAAAGAAAACAGCAGACCTGAAGAGGTTTATGAAATGGTTTTCGATTTAATGTTCAGTTTAGAGGCTACTGAAGAACAGTTGGATTTCCCTGTAATCTATGGCTCTGCAAAAAATGGTTGGATGAATACCGACTGGAGAAACCCCACTGATAATATCTATCCTTTATTAGATGCCATTTTGGAATACATTCCTGCACCCATTCAGCTGGAGGGAACACCTCAACTTTTAATTACCTCTTTGGATTATTCATCATACATTGGGCGTATTGCTGTGGGACGCGTTCACAGGGGAACGCTAAGTGAAGGAATGAATATTTCTTTGGTTAAAAGAGATGGTAAAATTGAAAAATCCAAGATAAAAGAGATTCATGTCTTTGAAGGATTGGAAAGAAAGAAAACAGATTCAGTTTCTTCGGGAGATATTTGTGCAATTGTTGGGATTGACAACTTTGAGATTGGTGATACGATTTGTGATTTTGAGAACCCGGAAGCTTTACCAACTATTGCCATTGACGAACCTACAATGAGTATGTTGTTTAGTATCAACGATTCGCCCTTTTTTGGTAAAGATGGAAAATATGTAACTTCTCGGCATATTCACGAGCGCTTGATGAAAGAGTTGGATAAAAACTTGGCTCTTCGGGTTGAGAAAAGTCAGGAAGATGGGAAGTGGATTGTATCGGGTAGAGGGGTACTTCACCTTTCTGTTTTAATAGAAACCATGCGTAGGGAAGGCTATGAACTGCAAGTTGGGCAGCCTCAGGTAATATTCAAAGAAATAGATGGAGTAAAACACGAACCCGTTGAGGAGTTGACCATTAATGTTCCCGAAGAATTTGCCAGTCGTATGATTGACTTGGTTACTCAGCGTAAAGGAGAGATGACTGCAATGGATAATAATGGCGGTTTGGTGAATATTAACTTTGATATCCCTTCTCGTGGAATCATTGGTTTAAGAACCAATGTGCTTACTGCATCTGCCGGAGAAGCCATTATGGCTCATCGTTTCAAAGAGTACCAACCATACAAAGGAGATATTTCCCGTCGTTCCAATGGTTCTTTAATTGCTATGGAGGCAGGAAATGCGTTTGCTTACGCCATTGATAAATTACAAGATAGAGGTCGTTTCTTTATCTTTCCACAAGAGCAGGTTTATGTGGGACAAGTGGTTGGAGAGAACTCTCATGCCACCGACTTGGTTATTAATGTAACAAAGTCGAAGAAACTTACCAATATGCGTGCTTCCGGATCGGATGATAAAGCAGTGTTAGTTCCTCCGGTTCAGTTTTCTTTGGAAGAAGCTTTGGAATACATCAATACGGATGAGTATTTAGAGGTAACCCCCAAGCATATGCGTATGAGAAAAATCATTTTGGACGAAAACGAGCGTAAGCGTTCTAAAAAGAACTAAAGGAAGACAAAAACTCGTCCCTTTAAGTTTATAAAATTAATCACCCTGATTTTGGATCTATGCATCAAAATCAGGGTGATTAACTTTATGGTTATTGGATTTATCTTCTAAAAGTATAAGAAATTTAGTCCAGAATAAAAGGAGCTGTTCATCAATAAGAAGTCAGTTTCTTTTCTATTTTAAACATATTCAAGAGAGAATAGAATGTCTTCCTCATTCGTTTTTGGAATTGATTTCAGCATCTTTTCAATTCCTTTAGGGGAAACTCCTTTTACAAGTAACAAAGTATATTTTTTGAAATCAAAGGTTTGTACATTTGAATAATCAGAGAAAATATTCAAGGGGTTTTTAAGGAAAGAAAAAGAGAAAAGAAGTGTATTGGAAATTATATATAAAGTCGGTCTAGGACCTAACCCCCTTCGGTCCTAGACCGAGCACCCTTCAGTCCTAGACCGACAGGCCTTCG
>CAZOVL010000105.1:0-8243 GCA_964583185.1 uncultured Bacteroides sp.
TATCTAATTATCAAGTAATTGAAGACGCTTTTACTAAAAAATCCTCTGATCATTATCCCCATTTAATTGATCTTAAATGAAACTGAGAGAACAACTTCCTAATATTAAATTTTATTAATTACTTTATGATTCTATCAATAACAAGTACTTTTAATAAATAATTCACAATCTAATTATCTTACATGATTATGAGAATTAGAATATTTTTAAATAAAAACAAATGAAAAGCACCTTATTTACATCCACAGTAGAGCAACACTACTTTAAAAAATCAAACAGAACAGAAGTCAATGCAAACTTACCTTACATTGTAGTTAACAATTTTCCTAGTTTAGGTCACATGACGGCTCTACGCTTTTTAGAGTGGGCTGCAGAAAATCCGGAAGGGGTAATTAGTTTACCTACAGGAAAAACCCCTGAACACTTCATTAAGTGGACAAACTATTATCTTTCCAACTGGGATAAACCTGAAGCTCAGAAGCTACGTGAAGAAAACGGACTTTTCTTAAAAGAAAAACCTCTTCTTAGTGGACTTCGTTTTGTTCAAATTGATGAGTTCTTTCCCATCAGTTCTAAACAACACAATAGTTTCTATAACTACGTAAGCAATTTTTACATTAAAGACTTAGGACTTGATCCTGAAAAAGCGCTTTTAATCAATTGCGATGAAATTCCTTTAGCACAAGGAAAAACACATCAAGAAGTATTTCCTGACGGTATAATAGACCTTTCTCTTCGCAACAGAAAAGCTACAACAAACACTGAGGAAATACAAAAAGAGTCAATCTATATGATTGACAACTGGTGTACTGCCTACGAAGATAAAATCAGACAAATGGGTGGTATTGGCTTCTTCTTAGGAGGTATTGGACCTGATGGACACATCGCCTTTAACACATTAGGTAGTGATCCATACTCTACTACTCGTTTAACAGCAACTAATTTTGAAACACAAGCTGCTGCTGCCAGCGATTTAGGAGGAATAGAAGTTTCTCGCACACGCTTAGTTATTACCATAGGTTTAGGAACTATTACCAGTAATCCTGATGCTACAGCCATTATTTTTGCTGCAGGTGAAGCTAAAGCCACAATTGTAAAAAATGCATTGGAAAGTGAGCCAAGTAATATTTATCCGGCAACTTCATTGCAACGTCTTAAAAATGCCAGATTTTACATTACAGAAGGGGCAGCTATAAGATTAGAAGATTCATTGGACAGATATTACAATGAAGGAGAGTGGACCTTTCAAAAAACAGAACAAGCTATATTCAATTTATGTGGAAACTTGAACAAATATGCTCACAACATAACATTGGAAGATCTAAAAAACGATAAATATTGTCGTTTAATTCCTAATGTTAGCCTGGACCATATAAAACAAGTAATGGAATCGACTAAACAGAAAATGCTCTATGGTATGAAAAGCCCGGAGAACACTACGTTCTTACATACCGGACCTCACCACGACGACATTATGTTAGGTATATTCCCTAAAATAACACACGACATACGTAAAGACAGCAATAAACTTCACTTCTCCGTATTAACATCCGGATTTACTGCTGTAACCAATGCTATGATTATTCGTCTATTGGAGGCTACTCTCAATTTAATAAAAGCTGGTGGTATAAAAATGATTGAGTACCCTGACTTCTATGAACGAGGATACAAATTCAAATGGGACAAAGATGTTAATCACTTCTTGAATAAAGTTGCTGATGATGACGAAGAAGGTAAAATGGTTGGTGTTTGTCATCGTATGGTTCGTTCCATCGTGGAAATTCACGGCGTGAAATCAACAGAAGAGTTAATTCAAGAAATTACCAACAACATAGAAACTCTAAAAGCGAGTTATGATGGTGAGAAAAACCCTAAACACATCCAAACGCTCAAAGGTATGCTTCGTGAATATGAAGAAGAATTAGTATGGGCTCACTATGGAGTTAGAGTGGAAAATATAGACCACCTTCGTTTAGGTTTCTACACTGGTGATATTTTCACACAACAACCCGATCGTCAACGTGATGTTGAACCTATATTGGAAATGCTTCGCCGTATACAACCTGATGTAATTAGTGTTGCCTTTGACCCGGAAGGTTCAGGACCAGACACGCACTACAAAGTATTACAGGCTATTGCTGAAGCCATTCGTCAGTGGAGTAAAGAGACCGATACAAGTAAATTAAAAATTGTGGGCTACCGAAATGTATGGTTTAGATTCCAACCTTCTGATGCCAACGTATTTACTCCTGTATCACTAAACTCTATGTCAGTATTGAATAGTGCATTCCACGATTGTTACATCAGTCAGGTTGAAGCATCATTCCCTAGTCACGAGTACGATGGTGCGTTTAGTAAACTTGCTCAAAAAGTTTGGGTTGAACAATTCAAACAAATCCAATTAATACTTGGTAAGGATTACTTCTACCAAAATGAAAATCTTAAAATCCGTGCAACACATGGAATGATTTATCACAAGGAAATGAAAGTAGATGAATTCCTTACTCACGCAAGAGAGCTTGAGAAAAGTATGGAACAATTACAGTAAAACCTGAAAATATGAAAAATTTCGTAGCAGGCGTTGATATTGGTGGAACGAATACAGTTATTGGAATAGTTGATATCGAAGGAAACATCATAGCAGAAACAAGCTTTGATACTAAGAAATATCCCGACTTCAAACAATATATTGCTCAACTGTGTAAAGTTATAAAAGAGTTAAACTTTGGAAATGATATCTTAGGTATTGGCATTGGGGCTCCCAATGCCAACCATAACAAAGGAACTATTGAAAATGCAGCAAACCTAATTTGGCCCGGAATATTAAATGTTAAAGATGAAGTTCAAAAACACTTTCCCAACAAACCGGTTATATTAGCTAATGATGCTAATGCTGCAGCTATAGGCGAAAAAGTCTATGGTAATGCTAAATTCATGAGAGACTTTATTATGGTAACTCTAGGTACAGGGTTAGGAGCCGGATTTGTTGCCGGAGGGAAACTTGTTTGTGGATATGATAGTTTTGCTGGAGAATTAGGCCATATAACTTCATATAGAGAAGGTCGCCAGTGTGGCTGCGGCAAGAAAGGCTGTTTAGAAACTTATGTTTCAGCTTCAGGAATTAAAAGAACTATCTTTGAATTATTAGCCGATAGTATAGAAGATAGTGTGTTTCGAAGTGTTACATTCGATGAATTAGATGCAAAAATGATAACTGAAGCAGCACTAAATGGAGATCCTATTGCATTAAAAGCCTATGAAGTTTCAGGAAGAATACTTGGTGAAGCTTTAGCTGATACTGTAGCTATAACGAGCCCTGAAGCCATATTCCTTTTCGGTGGCTTAGCAAAAGCCGGAGAACTTATTTTTAATCCAACACACAAGTATATGGAGGAAAATCTGCTCAAAAACTATAAAGGGCGGATAAAAATTCTACCTTCTGCTTTAGAAGGTAAAAACACTGCTATTATTGGTGCTTCTGCATTAGCTTGGGAAATTGTTGGGTATTCCAACAATTAAATCATTTCTACATTGAACTAAATAGGAGTTTATTAATTCCTATTTAGTTCAATGTTTTTCATTTTACTCATATCTAAAAAACTAATTATGAAAGACCTTGTAAACAAGATTGAGGGAAAATTCAAATTTCCTCTTCTTTTTTCCTTCTTCTTTTTTTCCTTAATGATTCTCGCTTGTAGTTCTAGTGATGATCCTAAAAAGGAGCCAACCCCCGACCCTCCTCAAGTTGAATACGCAAAAAAAGAGGGAGATATTCGTATATTATCTTATAATGTAAGACACTTTGAGAATGACAATAAACAACTTGAATATAACAACATAGCTAAAATCATAAAAAGTTTAAACGCAGATGTTGTTTGTTTACAAGAGGTAGATAATAAAACGAAAAGAAGTAAAGGAGTTGATCAAATAAAAGAGATAGCAACACTTACCGGTATGCATAGTGCCTTTAGTAAATCCATAGATTACCAGGATGGTGAATATGGCAATGGAATGCTATCTAAAGAAAAAGCTATTGAAACCAAACAATTTGCTTTGCCCGGAAATGAAGCTCGGAGCGTTTTGCTTTCTGTATTCAAGGATTATGTGGTTTTATCAACACATTTATCCTTGGAAGATTATAACAGAGTTCAATCCATAAAAACCATCTCTGAAATTGTTAAAGAGTATGAGGATAAAGCTGTTTTTTTAGCGGGCGATTTAAATGAAGGTAATTTATCCAGTCCATTTTTTAATGAAGTGAAGAAAAACTGGTCAATAGACAGTGCAAGCAAAAACACCTATCCTAGTCCAAATCCAACCAAACGGATTGATTTTATTTTATCTTACACTACAAATAAAATAAAAACTCAAGTAACTCAAAGTGATGTGGTCTATGGTTTAAAAGAAGCTAAGGTTCCTTCTGCAAGTGATCACTTCCCCTTGTTTTGTGATTACAAAATAACTAAATAGAAAGTAGTACAACGTTGTACAGAGAACAAGGAATGTTTATTACAAGCTGAAGCAACAGGAAAATTCTTTATTAATAACAAATCTTTTCAGTTTACTCGCTTAGGGTATATCTTGAAAAGATTTGTTGTTTTAATACTGTAAGAGATACAGATAATCCTTCAAATATTTAAACTCTCGGTCTTGAAATATTATATTTGCAATTCATAAACTGTATGGACTAAGTCTATTAAACAGAAAAATAATATAGAGAAAACCTTAAATTCCAACTAATGAACTCCTTACTTGCAAGAAATATTCTTTTAGCTTTTATCTTTCTCAATTTATGTTTTTTTTTTACACGCAGAAAATATCCCCTTCAAAATTCAACATGGTCCTTATCTTCAAAATCTAAAAGAAACAGAAGTCACCATTGTTTGGGTTACCAGCAAGCCTTCAATTGGATGGGTAGAGTTGGCTCCTGATGATCAATCAAATTTCTACCTTGAAGAACGCCCTCAATATTTTAATTCAACCAATGGATTAAAAACAATAACCACAACCCACTCGGTAAAGATTAAGGGGTTAACACCCAATACAAAATATCATTATCGCATCTATTCAAAAGAAGTGGTTAGCACTAAAGGTGAGGAAGTCTATTATGGAAAAACAGCAGCGACCAACGTATACAGCAGGAAACCATTAACTTTTACAACGAATGACAAAAATAAATTGGAAACCTCTTTTATTATGCTAAATGACATCCACAGCAGAACACAAGAGATTCCACAATTATTAAAAGTTGCCAATTATGAAAAGGTAGATAAAGTGATTTTTAATGGAGATATGGTATCTAACCTACTGAATGAAGAGATGATTTTCAATGATTTTATGGATGCATCAATAAATTTGTTTGCAAAAGAAAAACCGATGTATTATGCCAGAGGAAATCATGAAACACGGGGATTATTTGCCTCATCTTTTCAGAACTATTTTTCTCCTAAAGAACCTCACCTCTATTATTTATTAAGACAAGGACCAATCTGTTACATTTTCTTAGATACCGGAGAAGATAAGCCTGATTCGGATATTGAGTACTACGATAGAACAGACTACGACAAATATAGAACCGAACAAGCCGAATGGTTAGTGCAAGCTGTTCAGTCCAAAGAGTTTACTGAAGCTAAATTCAGAGTCATTATTGCACACATTCCTCCCCTACCCAATGACGATGTTTGGCACGGACAAAAAGAAGTTCTCCGCAAGTTTGTACCCATACTAAATCAAGCAAATATTGATGTGATGCTTTCCGGGCATTTACATTATTACATAAATAACAAGCCTACAAGTTCTGTTCAGTTTCCGGTGGTTGTCAATGCACATAACACAGCAATTAAAGGAGTTACCCACGAAGGTGAATTACAATTGGAGGTTTGGGATTTAGACGGAAAAGTTATAGATAAAATAGTCATTCAAGCACAATAAAGCCTCCTCTTGCTAAAGCAAGTTCACTCCATGATGGATTATAATAAGAAATTAGCCCAGCGTATTCATTTAAAAGACATCTATGAGCTAGTTTCTTATATTGAAATAAACAACGAGCAGAGAGAATCTTTCTTCACATTATTACTTTCTGAAAACCAAATAATAAGCTATCAGGCAGCTTGGGTTTTCACTCATAGTTCCACCTCCACCCATTTTTGGTTACATAAAAAACAGAATGAGTTAATCAATGCTGTTTTAACTTGTAACCACAGTGGAAAATGCAGACTTTTATTAACCTTATTGTATAAACAGCCCTTTGAGAATCCACCTAGAGTGGATTTTTTGAACTTCTGTATGGACAAAATAATGAACAAGCAAGAGCCTCCTGCTATAATAGCACTTTGCATGAAGATAGCATACGAGTTATGCTTGCCCATTCCAGAGTTAATGAATGAACTGAATCTCATTTTGCAGACTATGGATAATAAGTCTAGTCCTGCAATAGAGTCATCCTATAGAAACATACAGAAAGCAATGAAAAATAACAAAAGCTTACGCAGTTAAGCAATTGTTATCTTTTCAATAACTCTAAGCACTTCTAGCGAAAGAGGAATTAACCCTCTAAGTTCACTCCAAAAGAATTACTTCCTAGTGTATAAGTGTAGATTTAACCACCTCATTACCATAAAAAGTAGGAAAATACATTAATTCTGCTTTAGCCGGATTCACAGTGTATCGACCGGAGAATCGAGGTAATAACTCCACTTTGAAACTATATTCTCCTTTTGTTAATCGATTACAAAATATAACTACTTTCTCCTTATAATACTCTCGATGTGCTTCCAACCAATAACTTCCTTTGCCTTTAGACTCATAAGAACAACCGGCCGGTATAGGTATTTCAATTTGCACAAACTCGGCATCTCCATCCACGGTTAACGTTGTTTCTAAAACTGTAGATTTTCCTTCTTGCAAGTCGGCTATACTGTCTTGATTCATTCTAAACACAGTGGAAATTTTCAATCCTTTGCTCTCCTCTTTTATTGGATTATTATTCCATTCCTTTTGGTAAGCCGTAATAAAAAGAGGAAGGCTTCCTTCTTTTTTAACCTCTATGGAATCTTTTGGATTTAATTCAGCAGAGTAAGGAAAAACGTTCACTTTTTTATCATTAACATACAAAGTAACATCCTGATAGGTTGTTTCCTCTTCCAATAAATCGGGCATAATAGCTTGTATTATACGGGAAGATTCATAAATATTCATCCAAGAACCTTTTTGTCTGCATTCAAAGAAATAATTTTGAATTTTAGTCAGCTCTTCCTGATGTCCTCCCTTATTTTTAAGGATTTGATACGCCAATAATGTATTCTCAGTATTTGTTTCGTAGGGACGATGAAAATACCTCAATTGTGAGTTTGCTTTTTGGGGCTCTGCCCAATATAGAGAACCTAAAATACTTTGACTAGAATCGTACAACAAGGAATCAATAGCTACTTCATCCTTTTGCCCAATGGAAGTCATCAAAAACAGAACCTTCAATTTATCTTTTACAGAAGAGTTTTCCAACTGTTCATTAATCCGGCTCAAATAGGCTTTATAATCGACTGATGCATCCAAGCGATGTAATAAGATTAATAAATTAAGTAACTCTCCTTTTACTCTAGGATTTCCATTATCCACCACCCAAGGTAAGTCTGATAGTCCTTTTTGTAATTGCTTTTCAACAAATAAACTCAAAGCTACTTTATCTAAATCAATGGAATACCCTGCTTTTTCTGCATCAAGCAATGTATTCAAAATGTGATGAGAAATCCAACCTACCGACTCACTGGTATTCCACCACCCCCATAATCCTTCTTTATTCTTGTTTTTATTTAACTCACGAATAAAACCTTTAATCTTTTTATCCTCATTAAATGTTTTTCCTTGCAGCTCAACAATTTGTTTTTTAGCCAACAACGCCATTATTTTTGACGCCATCTGTTCGTTACATAAAAAGGGATATCTATCAATTATAGCAATTTCGCGCATAAACAGTTCCAAGCTGGAAGCCTCAGCATACAAAGTAATGGGACCAAGCTTTGAATCGGTTTGTAAAGTATGAGTAGAATGATCGTTTATTACCTTAAAGTCACCAAGTGTTTGCAGTAAACCTTGCTCTATAATGGGAATGGAGCGTTCTTCACCATCAAAATAACCATTCTTCATCTGTAAAGAATATGTTAGCGACAAGCTATCTCCTATTGTGGCATTAATCGGTATATAATCCACATGAGAATTCCCCATTTTAATACTTTCAGTTTGTTTTT
>CAZOVL010000106.1:0-8217 GCA_964583185.1 uncultured Bacteroides sp.
TAAGTGAGCGTCAACAGAAGAATGAGCGCTTGGATAAGATGAAACAAATTCTTTCTTCTTTAAATATTCAAGCATCAAATGATAATGAAGCAGAAGCTTTATTTTACGAAAAAATAAAAAGTGATCAAATCATTAACTCGGCAGGTGAAGTTCTGGAAGAGAAAGGTGGTTTTGAAATTGTAGTTAAAAAAGAGTTGGCAGAACCTCTTGAGGCTCGTAAACTTCCTCTTTATGTTTGCGATATCGATGGACAAACCAAATATGTCTTGCCTTTATATGGTGCCGGATTATGGGGTGCTCTTTGGGGGTATGTAGCTTTAAATGATGATAAAGATACAGTTTATGGTATCTACTTTTCACACGAAAGTGAAACTCCGGGGTTAGGTGCAGAGATTGCTGATCCTCATTTTCAAGATCAATTTACAGGTAAATTGTTGATGAAAGACAATAACATTGCTTTAAGTGTGGTTAAGTCTGGTCGTGTTTCTGATACGAACTATCAGGTGGACGGAATTACCGGAGGAACCATTACTTCTAATGGTGTAGATGAAATGTTGAAAAGATGTCTTGGACAATATCACGAATTTTTAACAGCTAAATAAGAAAGAAAGATGAGTAAATTATTTTCAAGAAAAAATAGAAATATACTTTCTACTCCTTTGACTTTAGATAATCCGGTAACCGTTCAGGTATTGGGTATTTGTTCTGCTTTAGCTGTTACAGCAAAGTTAGAACCTGCTATAGTAATGGGGTTGTCAGTAACTGTGATTGTGGCATTTGCCAATGTTATTATTTCTTTATTAAGAAAAACAATACCAAATCGTATCCGAATTATTGTTCAATTAGTGGTAGTTGCTGCATTGGTAACAATAGTTAGTGAAGTGTTAAAGGCTTTTGCCTATGATGTAAGCGTTCAACTATCTGTTTATGTGGGGTTAATTATAACCAACTGTATTTTGATGGGACGTTTAGAGGCTTTTGCTATGGCTAATGGCCCTTGGGAGTCGTTCTTAGATGGAGTAGGTAATGGTTTAGGTTATGCAAAGATTCTGCTTATTGTAGGTGTCTTTCGTGAGCTATTTGGAGCGGGAACTCTTTTGAATTTCCGTGTTATTCCTGAATCATTTTATGAGTTAGGCTATATAAACAATGGATTAATGGTGATGCCACCTATGGCTTTAATCCTTTGTGCTTGTATTATATGGTATGAGCGTAATAAACATAAAGAATTACAAGAAGAAGATTAAGTATAATAAGACAGTAGAAAGTTAAGTGTTTCTATAACTCTTGATTACTTTACTTCTAAATTCAAAAAACTATGGAATATTTAAGTTTATTTGTAAGATCGATTTTTGTCGAAAATATGATATTCGCATACTTCTTGGGTATGTGCTCATACCTTGCAGTATCGAAAAATGTTAAAACAGCTATGGGGTTAGGTATTGCTGTTACCTTTGTGTTGGTAGTAACTTTACCTATTAATTATCTGTTAGAAAATTATGTGCTAAAAGCTGATGCATTAGTTAAAGGAGTTGATTTGAGCTTTCTAAGCTTTATTCTTTTCATTGCTGTAATTGCGGCTATTGTGCAACTAGTGGAAATGATTGTTGAACGATATACTCCCAGTCTTTACAATTCATTGGGTATATTTTTACCTTTAATTGCTGTAAACTGTGCTATTATGGGTGGTTCATTATTTATGCAGCAAAAACAATTTGTGAATGTAGGTGAAGCTACAACTTATGCACTTGGTTCAGGAATAGGGTGGATTTTAGCTATTGTGGGTTTAGCTGCAATACGCGAAAAAATGGCTTATTCTAATGTGCCAGCTCCATTAAGAGGATTAGGTATTACTTTTATAGTAGTAGGATTAATGGCTATGGCCTTTATGTGTTTTTCTGGATTAAGTATATAAAATTGAAAAAAGAATAATATAATGACTTCTTTAATATTAACGAGTATAGGGGTTTTCTTAGGCATTATTCTATTGCTTGTAGTTGTCCTCCTTGTATCAAAAAAATACCTGTCTCCTTCAGGAGAAGTAACCATCACTATTAATGGAAAGAAAGAGGTAAAAACAGAACCAGGAAACAGCTTGCTTTCAACTATGGCCGCCAATCAGATTTTCTTATCTTCTGCTTGTGGTGGAAAAGGTACCTGTGCTCAGTGTACCTGTCAAGTAACAGAAGGTGGAGGCGAGATTCTATCTACTGAGAAGGTTCACTTTTCTCGTAAAGAGCAAAACGAAAAATGGCGCTTAAGCTGTCAAGTACGTGTAAAAGAAGATTTGAAAATTCAAATTGATGAATCTATCTTAGGTGTTAAGAAATGGGAGTGTGAGGTTATCTCAAACAACAACGTTTCTACATACATCAAAGAGTTGATAGTGAAACTTCCTGAGGGTGAACATATGGATTTTATTCCCGGTAGTTATGCTCAGATTGATATTCCTGAGTTTAATATCAGTTTCAAGAATTTTGATGTTGCTGAAAGATATCACCACGATTGGGATGCATATAAAATGTGGGACTTGAATTGTGTAAACGATGAGCCTACAATTCGTGCATACTCCATGGCTAACTATCCTGCTGAAGGAGATGTAATAACCTTGAACGTACGTATTGCTACTCCTCCTTTTGATAGGAAAAATGGTGGATTTATGAATGTAAATCCAGGTATCGCTTCATCTTACATCTTTAACTTGAAACCTGGAGATAAGGTGAAAATGAGTGGTCCTTATGGTGATTTCCACCCCATATTGAATTCTGAAAATGAAATGTTATATATAGGTGGTGGTGCTGGTATGGCCCCATTGCGTGCACACTTGTTACATCTTCTAAAAACACTGAAAATAAGTAATCGTAAAATTTCTTATTGGTACGGTGCTCGCTCTAAAAATGAGATCTTCTATGAAGAAGACTTTAGAGCTTTGGAAAAACAATTCCCAAATTTCTCTTTCCACATTGCACTTAGTGCACCATTGCCCGAAGATAACTGGACAGGTGATACAGGATTTATCCACTCTGTGATTTATAATAAGTATTTGAAAAATCACGATGAACCCGAAGAAATTGAATATTATATGTGTGGGCCTGGGCCTATGAGTAATGCAGCAGAACATATGCTATATGACTTAGGTGTACCCCGTGAAAATATATTGTTTGACGACTTTGGAGAATAATAAGATAATCAGAAACGGTAGATGTAAGTTCATCTACCGTTTTTCTTTATAACCCCTTTTACATAATGGAAGCTTTAATTAAACAATTAGGTATTGAGTCTTTGAATGAAATGCAGCAACAAATGCTGAGTCTGAAAGATAATTTTGAAGATGTAATCCTTCACTCTCCCACAGGTACCGGGAAAACATTGGCCTATCTCTTACCATTACTCTCTTTGCTAAAAGAATCGGATAGACTACAATCCATAATAATTGTACCTACCCGTGAGTTAGCTCTGCAAGTAGAAAAGGTTTTTAATGATTTGCAAAGTCCCTGGAAGTGTGTTTGTTGCTATGGAGGGCACTCGGTTGAGATTGAAAAAAGTGCTATAGCCAATAAAAAGCCCGAGGTAGTAATTGGCACACCCGGAAGATTATTAGATCATTTGTCTAGAGCTTCATTTAATTCACAAACTGTTGAGTTACTTATTATCGATGAGTTCGATAAGGCTTTGGAATTAGGCTTTCAGGAAGATATGGAGAAAATTATTCTTCAACTTGAAAACATCAAGAAGCGAATACTTATTTCTGCCACTTCTATGGATAGCATACCCGCTTTCACAGGTGTAAAAAAACCTCTTGTCTTAAATTTTATTGAGGAGAAAAAAACGGCAGAACGATTGAAGTATTATGAGGTATACTCTGAAGAGATAGATAAAATTAACACCTTATGTAATTTGATTGGTTCGTTTTCAGGAGGTTCAACCATTGTTTTTTGTAATCATAGAGAGTCCGTTGAACGTGTAAGTTCTTCGCTAACCCAAAGAAAATTTATTAATGAAGCCTATCATGGAGGGTTAGAACAATTAATAAGAGAAAGATCTTTGATTAAGTTTAAAAACGGAAGTACTTTAATTTTGGTATCTACCGATTTGGCTTCAAGAGGACTGGATATAACCCATGTTGAACACATAATTCATTATCATCTGCCTCTTGATAGAGAAGCCTTTATACATAGAAATGGACGTACCGCCCGTTGGGACGAAACAGGTAGTGTTTATATGCTATTAAATGAAAGAGAATCACTTCCTCACTTTATTGATGAACCGTTTACTCCTTTTAGCCTGAAAAACAATCAATCATATAATGTCGTACCTCAATGGACTACACTATATATTGGTAGAGGTAAGAAAAACAACATCAGTAAAGGGGATATAGCCGGTTTTTTTCATAAACAAGGAAAACTCACTAAAGCAGAATTAGGTAGAATTGATTTGTTGGATTATTGTACGTTTGTAGCAGTACCTCGTTCAAAAGTAAAACAAATCATAAATGAGGTGAGAAACGAAAAAATAAAAGGGGTTAAAACCATCATTGAGGAAGCAAAATAGAATCCTCAGTATTTAATTTAAGCTTTGGTTTTAACAAAAAGATGTGATAGGTACACTCTTTACGTTAAAATGAAAGCAAAAAAGAAAAAAGACTATTGAAATTATATCAAAAGGTTTGTTGTAAGAAAAAATAGTTGTACTTTTGACGAATATTTATAAGCAAATTAATTTATTAAGATACATATATAAAATTAAACTCAAATGAAAAAGCACAATTTTAATGCTGGACCATCTATTCTTCCACAAGAAGTCATTAAACAAACAGCTGAAGCTGTTTTAGATATTAATGGATCTGGGCTTTCTGTATTGGAGATTAGTCATCGTTCCAAAGAGTTTCAGCCTATTATGGATGAGGCAGAAAGCTTGTTTAAAGAATTATTAAACATACCTCAAGGGTATTCGGTGCTTTTTTTAGGGGGAGGGGCTAGCTTACAGTTTTGTATGATTCCTTTTAATTTTCTAAATAAAAAAGCGGCATACCTTAACACCGGTACGTGGGCTAAAAAAGCAATGAAAGAAGCTAAATATTTTGGGGAAGTTGTTGAGGTTGCCTCTTCTGAAGCTGATAACTATACTTATGTACCCAAAGGATTTGATATACCTTCTGATGTGGATTATTTACACATTACAAGCAATAATACCATTTTTGGTACTGAAATACCTGTAGATTTAGATGTAAATGTACGTTTAATCTCAGATATGTCTTCTGATATTTTTTCAAGACCAATTGATGTTTCCAAATACGATTGTATTTATGGAGGTGCTCAAAAGAATTTAGGACCTGCAGGTGTTGCTTTTGTTATTATTAAAGATGAAGCCTTGGGTAAAGTGAATCGTGAAATACCCACGATGCTTAATTATAAAACACATATTTCTAAAGGATCGATGTTTAATACACCTCCGGTACTTCCTGTTTACTCTTCATTAATGACCTTACGCTGGTTGAAAGAACAAGGTGGAGTAAAAGAGATGGAAAGACGTGCCATTGAACGTTCAACTCTTCTTTACAATGAAATAGATAATAATAAATTATTTGTTGGCACAACCAAGAAAGAAGATCGTTCCAGAATGAATATTTGTTTTGTTATGGCTCCGGAATATAAAGAGTTAGAGCAAGAGTTTTTAGCTTTTGCTACTGAAAGAGGTATTGTTGGAATTAAAGGACACCGTTCAGTTGGAGGTTTCCGTGCTTCTTGTTACAATGCTATGCCATTGGAAAGCGTACAATTCTTAGTGGATTGTATGAAAGATTTTGAGAAAAAACATTCATAATTATTATTTCCAGCTTTCTTCTTATTTTGAAAAGAAGTAGCTAATACAATAAAGAGAACATACAATGAAAGTATTAATAGCCACTGAAAAACCCTTTGCTAAAGTAGCAGTTGAAGGTATTAAAAAAGTGCTTCAAGAGGCTAATCTGGAAGTCGTTCTATTAGAGAAATATACTGATAAAGCTGACTTATTAAATGCAGTGAAAGATGTTCATGCAGTTATTATTCGCAGTGATATTATAGATAAAGAAGTTTTTGATGTTGCCAAAGAACTTAAATTAGTAGTTCGTGCAGGTGCTGGTTTCGATAATGTTGACTTAACCGAAGCAACAGCCAACGGAGTGTGTGTTATGAATACTCCGGGACAAAACTCAAATGCAGTTGCAGAGTTGGTTTTTGGAATGCTTATTATGGCCGTTAGAAACAATTATAACGGAACTGCCGGATCAGAGCTTAAAGGAAAGAAACTAGGTATTCATGCTTGTGGCCACGTGGGACGCAATGTAATTAGAATAGCCAAAGGCTTTGATATGGATATCTACGGGTTCGATCCTTATACAAATCCGGAAGATATGAAGAAGGACGGAGTAACTATGCTAAATTCAGCTGAAGAACTTTATGAAACTTGTAACTTCATTTCTTTACATTTACCTTTTACTAGTGACACCGGAAAATCGGTTAATGCGGAATTATTTGGTAAGATGCCGGAAAAAGGAGTTTTAGTAAATACTGCTCGTAAAGAAGTTATTGATGAAGATAGTTTACTTGCTTTATTAAAAGAGCGTAAAGACTTAAAATACTATACGGATATTAAACCTTCAGCTTCTGCTACATTTAATGAGCTTTTTGCAGAAACAGGACAGTATTTTGAAACTCCTAAGAAGATGGGAGCTCAAACTGCTGAAGCAAATATTAATGCGGGTATTGCTGCAGCAAAACAAACTGCAGAGTTTCTCAATGAGGGAATTGCTCGATATAAAGTAAATAAATAGGGGTAATACCTATGTTTTAAGTCTCAGAGGTCATAGAGATTTATCTAATAAAAAACGCGAGATCTATAACTTTTAGATCTTGCGTTTTTTTATTCTCTTTATTCTTTCTTTTTCTATAAAATGTTGATTATTCAATAGATTATATGGAAGCTGATTATCTTTAAGAAACACTGATTATGCTAACATTCATTTCTGAGCGAAATAATTCATAGCAGTTAAATTAAGTGCAATAATCTGATTCTTAGAAAAACACTCTTCTTGTAAATTTAGTGTGGTTAATTTTTTATTCCATATAATTAAGTGGAGAAAATAAAACCTTGTTCAATTGATTGTAATAATCAGTTCTGGTAAACCAATATCAGGTAAAAAGTTAAAAAAGACTTTTCGTTTCATTTGGATTTTATGTCATAGTCCGTTTTTTTTTATTTTTCTTATTGTCTTTTTTTTATAAAAAACTCATTAAATAGTTGTTGAAGTACCAAAATCATTCATTTTAATACAACTATCAATTCTTTTAAATAGTTTTTAGAATTATAACAGCAGGATGTCTAGTATTTTTAATATATTTGTTTTTCGTGTGGGGACACGGATTTGAATTATTACAACTATTTAATTAAAAACATAAAATATGAAAGACCAATTTTCATTAGAAGGAAAAGTTGCATTAGTAACTGGTGGTACTTATGGTATCGGTATGGCTATGGCTAAAGCTCTAGGCAAAGCAGGAGCAAAAATAATCTTTAATGCACGTACTGCAGATAAAGTAAAAGAAGCAGAACAAGAGTATCGTAACGATGGTTTTGATGCTTACGGTTACCAATGTGATGTTACTATTGAAAAGGAAGTACAAGCAATGGTTGATGACATTTCTAAAAAACACGGAGATGTTGATATCTTGATTAATAATGCAGGGATTATTAAACGTATTCCCGTTTTAGAAATGGAGGTTTCTGAGTTTAAAGAAGTAATTGACATTGACTTGGTTGGTCCTTTCATTGTTTCTAAAGCTGTTGCTCCAGGTATGATAAAGAAGAAAGCTGGAAAAATCATTAATATCTGCTCAATGATGAGTGAATTAGGTCGCGAAACTGTTTCTGCATACGCAGCTGCTAAGGGCGGACTTAAAATGCTTACTAAAAACTTGGCTTGTGAATGGGCTGAACACAACATTCAGGTAAATGGCCTTGGCCCTGGTTATATTGCAACTCCACAAACTGCACCATTACGTACAGATGGTCATCCATTTAATAATTTCATTATTTCAAAAACTCCGGCAGCACGTTGGGGAACTCCCGAAGATCTTGAAGGTCCAGCTGTTTTCTTAGCCTCTAAAGCATCTGACTTTGTGAATGGACATATTTTATATGTTGATGGAGGTATTTTAGCATACATTGGAAAACAAC